>CAXEWB010000135.1:0-4074 GCA_963999835.1 uncultured Cellvibrionales bacterium
CAAGACTGGCTGCCATCTTTACCAGTATCCATGGCATACCTTCAGCAAAACGTTTAAAAAAACCTCTGTTAAGTTCTCTAGCCTGATCTTCAAGTAGACCTATCTCAACCTCAATCCCCGCAGCTTTAAGTTGATTTATACCGGAACCGCAAACCTGAGGATTGGGATCTTCACAGGCCACAACTACTCGTCCTAATTTGGCCTCAATAACGGCTTGTGAACAGGGGCCAGTCTTACCCTGATGACTGCAGGGCTCCAAGGTCACATACAATGTGCCACCGCTTACATCCCCAGCTTGCTGCAGGGCTTCAATCTCCGCATGGTTACCGCCTGGTGGGCGCGTAAATCCCTCTCCGAGTATTTCTCCGTTCTTAGTCACCACAGCTCCCACTGCCGGATTGGGAGTGACTGAGTACTTAGCTCTTTCTGCCAATTGCAGTGCGCGACTCATCATTGCGTGGTCAACTGCTGAGAAACTCATATTAATCTGCCGTATCTGACTTGCGCTTGCTGAGACGATTTAATTCAGCTTGGAATTCACTGATATCCTGAAAACTGCGATACACCGAGGCAAACCTGACATAGGCAACTTCATCCAGTTCTCGCAGTTGACGCATTACTTCTTCACCAATAATCTGCGAAGGCACTTCACGCTCACCAGTCACCTGAAGAAAATGCTTGATCTGAGAGATGGAAATTTCAATTTGCTCACTGGACACCGGACGCTTTTCCAGAGCTCTTTGCAAGCCAGCGCGTAACTTATCCTCGTCAAAGGGCTGGCGACTACCATCGGTCTTGATCACTCGTGGCATCACCAATTCTGCCAGTTCATAGGTAGTAAAACGCTCACTGCATTGTAAGCATTCACGGCGTCTACGCACCTGACCACCATCGGCGACTAAACGGGAATCTATCACCTTGGTATCATCGGCATTACAAAATGGACAAAACATAGCGTCGTATCAAAAAAAGGGGTGTTATTCTAACATAACATGGCCATCAGGCACGCCGTGAAGAGACGGTTACGTCTATTTAACTGCTTGAGTCCTGCATAATGACTTTTGAGTCGTACTCTAGTGTCAATTGGGCAAGTTTGATCTCAGAAAAAACAACGCTCAAACCAAGTTTGTCAAACAAACGAGTGTAAAAGATGTGATGCATTGATTTTTTAATATACCAACGAAGAGGCCTCACTTACGTGGGGCCTATAGTTAGCAAGGGTTACCTGATTAAGGTTTATTGATAGACTGGGAAACGCTGGCAAATATCCAAAACCTTTGCCTTAACCTCAGCGATAACTTGTTCTGATGTGCCATTTTCAAGTGCATCCAAAATGTCGCATATCCAGTGGGTTAGCTGGACCGTTTCTTCGATACCAAAACCTCTGGTCGTGATCGCTGGCGTCCCAACTCTGAGACCAGATGTTACAAATGGTGAACGTGGGTCATTGGGAACAGCATTTTTATTTACAGTAATAAAGGCCTCTCCCAAGGCACGATCTGCATCAGCACCCGTGTAATCTTTACCAATCAAACTGACCAACATCAGGTGGTTTTCAGTACCGTTAGAAATGATATTGATGCCACGCTCCATAAAGGTAGCCGCCATTGCTTTGGCATTTGCAACTACCTGCTTTTGATACTCGACAAATTCGGCGCTTGCAGCTTCTTTAAAGGCAACTGCTTTAGCCGCTATAACATGACAAAGGGGCCCACCCTGACTTCCAGGGAATACGGCAGAGTTAACTTTCTTGGCTATTTCTTCATCATTCGTAAGAACAAAACCACCCCGTGGTCCACGTAATGTTTTATGCGTGGTGGATGTCAAAACATGCGCATGAGGAACAGGGCTTGGATACACACCTGCGGCTACTAGACCGGATACATGGGCCATATCTACAAGTAAGTAGGCACCAACTTTGTCAGCTATCTCACGGAAGCGAGCCCAGTCCATTATTCCAGAATAGGCTGAAAAACCAGCAATTATCATCGCGGGTTTATGTTCCACAGCCAGAGATTCCACTTGATCATAATCAATCAGTCCAGTCTCAGGGTTTAACCCGTACTGTACCGCGTTATAAAGCTTACCGGAGAAATTGGGTTTTGCTCCGTGGGTTAAGTGGCCACCATCTGCCAAACTCATTCCCAGCACTGTATCTCCACCTTTTATCAAGGCAAGAAAAACTGCATTATTAGCCTGCGATCCAGAGTGTGGTTGTACATTGGCAAACTTTGCACCATAGAGACTTTTAAGACGTTCTATAGCCAGTTCTTCTGCCACATCGACATAATCACAGCCACCATAGTAACGCTTATTGGGGTAGCCCTCGGCATACTTATTAGTCATCTTGCTACCCTGCGCTTCCATAACCGCGTGACTCGTGTAATTTTCAGATGCTATAAGCTCAATATGCTGTTCCTGGCGCTGATTTTCACGCTGCATAGCCTGCCACAGGTCAGCATCATAATTTTCAATGGTATGATGTTTATCGAACATGGTAATGGAAGTTCCTAACAATTAGTAAAAGAGCCAACAAGTGGGTAATTTTACCCTAAATAGCTAATCTCTGACACATAAAAAGTCACTATTTAACACCAATAAGGATGTTGTCATCGCATAATAAGCCATTACCACTGGATGGGCTTGCCGGCATAATCTAGATAAGATAATTCTCCATCACAATCTAGTTCATCCATCAATTTGACAAGACACTCGGCGACAAAATCCGCATCAAACAACTTGTCCTTGGGTACGGAGGAATGAAACGGTTTTGACATCTGTGAATTTACAGTTCCTGGGTGGAAGGCAAGTAGTTTTACATTGCTGGCTCGGCGCCGATACTCAATCGCAAAGGTTTTTAGGACACTGTTCAATGCTGCTTTAGAGGCACGGTAACTGTACCAACCGCCTAATTTATTATCTCCAGTACTTCCCACCCTAGCGCTAAAACAAGCAAGCTTGCAGATACGCTCACCAGATAACACTTTCAATAATAATTTTAACCACAGTGCAGGGACGATTGTGTTGGCTAAGAAAATGTCTTGCATCGCATTGACAGCGATATCCTCAGCACGCTTTTCAGGAAAGATGCGATCGTTATGAAGTATCCCATGGCATATACAGACGCGAGAAAACGAACCCGCATAGGTTGAAAGATAGTCTGCCACCTCAATCATATCAGCCTCATTGTACTGGGTCTTGATAGGGGTGATTTTGCTGTGCATCAGACCCCCATCGCTACGACTGACACAAAACACTCGATCAATTTGCGGATTATTCGCGAACTGCTCCACCATAGCTCTACCCATTGCACCGCTAGCACCTAGCACAAGGGCATTGTTGGTGGTCAGTTCTAGAGACTTATTCAATGAGATTTCCTCTCCAGACGACAGCTAGGACATCTTTGTTGACCCGTCAGCCATCTAGAGATTGGGTATCGATACTTGGCAAATAAGAGGTAAGCTAGGTCAGCCATCGGTTTGATGATAGGCCAACGTAAAAATGATATCCAGCGGCCTTTGCCAACTAAATTCCACGCTTTACAGGTTACATCTAAGCCTAGGATAAGGGAGCCATCTGCCAACTTGCCATGAAGGATCTTGTTAGCGCTTTCTTTGTCTATGTCTGGATACTGAGCCTCAAAGACCTCAGTATTTATATCCACAAAACAAATTTTCTGAAGGCCATCAGCCCTGTATAAGTGCTGCATCTCCTTGAGACAGAGGGGGCAGGCACCATCGAAAAAAATGGTCAGTTCGTGCATGCTTAAAGATCCCTAATCAGCAAGATCAAAGTCAGGCTATGCGCCACTATCACCAGAGCGGTCAAGACTAATCTCATGCGCCAATAGCCGATAGCTTCATTTGAAAGATCAACTGATCGCTCCGCCAACAGAAGGCTTGCGTAACCACACATCAACAGGGTTACAGCAAACAATGTCATTAAGGCAGAGATATGAATCATCAGCAGACTTAGCCAAGCGAGGATCGAGATAAGGTTGCTGATAATCAACGCCATATTGGATCTATTTGCCGTTGATTCTTGCCTGCCCTTACCCCATAGGATGCCACTTAA
>CAXEWB010000136.1:0-2222 GCA_963999835.1 uncultured Cellvibrionales bacterium
GCACTGCCGAAAGCAGACCACGCAAAATAGAGACTTCCATTTGATCCATTCTCAGACGGTTAAATAGTCGCCTCATTCTGGTGAGAAGTTGCTTGGGATTTTGCGGATCATAAAAATCAAGTTCAGCCATAGTCTGGGCAAGATGATCATGGAAATTCTCCAAATCCTCTGCATTGACTAAAGGCTGATCCCACTCACTGAGATCGGGTAATTCACCCTCTTCATCAGCCAAACTGGCCATACGAACTTCATAGGCCAACACTTGGACTGCTGTCGCAAGATTTAGCGAGCTATAGTCTGGATTAGAGGGAATATGCACATGATAATGACACTTATGTAATTCATCATTGGTTAACCCACGATCTTCGCGACCAAAAAGTAAAGCAACTTTGTGATTTTGTGCCTCAGACCAAATACGCTCGCCACATTGGCGAGGGTTTATGAGGGGCCAGGGAATACGACGCTCTCGGGCACTGGTACCAATCACCAAAGAACAGTCCGCTATGGCTTCATCAACAGAATTAACCACCACAGCATTTTTTAATACTTCCCTAGCACCGGCGGCACGCCACACCGCTCTCGGAGCTGGATACTCTCGTGGCTCAACGAGACATAACTCAGTGAGCCCCATATTTTTCATAGCACGCGCAGCGCCGCCAATATTGCCTGGATGGGCCGTATTGACCAGTACAATTTTAATATTTGACTGATGCGCTACTGTAGGCACAAATTACCTCTCTTGACCTTGTTGAGATCGATGTTGAGCTGTATTTAAAACCATCAAGATTTAACGGGCGCGAGTGTAGCAGAATCGTTGTAGATTTTTCATAAAAAATACCCTCTGAGTTCAATGACCACAGCATTCTGGTACAATGCGCGCGCTCTTTAAATCAACTGGATACCGCTGTTATGCAACCCATGGTCAATATTGCACTTCGTGCTGCCCGTGAAGCAGGTGAAATGATTGTTAAATCTGCTGATAACTTAGACGTTGTTAAGGTAGATGAAAAAAGTCGACATGATTTTGTCACTGAGGTCGATCGCCGCTCTGAGGACATGATTATTCATGCCATTAAAAAAGCCTATCCAGAGCATGCCTTTTTGGGTGAGGAAACAGGTCGCAGTGGCAATGCGGAAGCTGAGGTGGAGTGGATTATTGACCCTCTAGACGGCACTACCAATTTTGTACGCGGTATCCCCCATGTCGCCATCTCCATCGCCTGCCGTATTAAAGGAAAACTTCAGCACGCAGTGGTGGTTGAACCCTTTAAACATGAAGAATTTACTGCAAGCAGAGGCGCCGGCGCCAATCTCAATGGACGTCGTATCCGCGTCTCTGGTCGCGAAAAGCCCGCTGGTGCGCTCTATGCCACTGGCATTCCCTACAGCGCTCCATCTTTTGATCACATGGATAATTATTTAGCCTGTATGGCTGAGTTTGCTGATAATTCAGCAGGCATTCGCCGTCTTGGTGTCGCATCATTGGATTTAGCCTATGTGGCGGCTGGACGCATGGATGTGTTCTGGGAAATGTACCTCAAACCTTGGGATATTGCCGCAGGCGTTCTATTGGTTCGTGAGGCCGGTGGTATGGTTAGCGATTTTCAGGGGTCTGAGTCTTTTCTTGAAAGTGGTCATATTGTGGCTTCTACACCGAAGTTATTTAAACCCAGTTTAAAGGTGGTGTCGAAACACCTAGGGCACTTAAAGTAGAAATTGCGCGCGCTCTAGGAGCCAGTAACTACTGCAAATTCCTAAGGCATAACCAGCCATCGTTATGGCTGGGTCACTGGACTGGGGCTTTAATGTTCGCATTGCAATAACCACCGGCATTGAGACGAGCAAGATAAATAACACCTGGCCTAACTCTACCCCCAAATTAAAAAATATTAGTGCATACAGCTTCATAGACGCTGGCAATCCCAACTCTTGCAGTACCGAAGCAAAACCAAATCCATGTAGCAGACCAAATACTGTGGATACAGTGACCGGATAGCGCCAGGTCAAGCTTTGTTGTTTACCCTTTTGTGATCCATGATGCTTAACAATTTCCACTGCCAAGAGCACAATACTCAAGGCAATCAGGAATTCAACCAACTCACTGGGCAAACGCACAATGTCCAGAGTAGCCAAACTCAATGTGGCAGAATGAGCCAGAGTAAAGCCCGTGACTGTAATCAGCATGCGTTTGAAGGTACCCGCTATTATCATTAGACATAGCA
>CAXEWB010000137.1:0-3007 GCA_963999835.1 uncultured Cellvibrionales bacterium
CGTTGGGTAGCTCAAAATGGATCTTGTGCAGTTGTTTTATCTCCCCCTCATCTGGGGTTTTCTTAGATAGCAGATGGTTCGCTTTTCTATACGCAGGAAGGGCATAAAAGGCTCTTTCAATGACATGGGACAACGCGTCACAAAACTCCCGGTTATCGTCTCTCCCTATGCCTTTAGGGGGATGGTAGAGCTCACTGGCAGCAAGTTCCTGCAGGCGCTTGGTTTCCTGTTGGTCACCATGGGCACCCAGCCAATAGGCAAATATATGTGAGGGCTTATAGCTCGGATTATCCCGAACCACCTTTAAAAGGCGTAAAAAAAGCGAGGTATCAGCATCGGGTGCGACTTCGAGAAGTTCAGTGTTGTCGACATGGTCAGCTAACTCAGGATGATTGATCAATAAGGCAATTAGATGATTAATTGGTGTGAGGCGTATTTTTGAACCTTGCTTAGTCTGTTCATTATCGGATTCATTTTCAACAGAGGTGTAATAGGACTCAGGTTGGGTACCATAGCCATCGAAATGTTGTGAATTAAAGGCGCTTCTATCAATATCTGTTGTGACGCGTTGCTGGATGGGTGTATGAGTTTGCACATAGCTTTTAAGGGACTCAACCTTGATGCCAGTTCGCTGAGATAGTTCCTCTAGCATTAGCTGTCTAAATACCCCTTGTGGTATGCGATTGATTTGTGGAGCAAGGATTTTGCTCAGCTTTGCCTTGCCCTCACCAGTGCCTGTATCAATCCCATCTGCAAAATGCTCAAACAGAAACTCTGAGAGGGGAGTGGCGTTTGAAATCTTGTCCTGAAAGGCTTCATAGCCTGTGTTTCTCACCATAGTATCTGGATCTTCACCCTCGGGCAGAAACAAGAATTTTGCTGATACACCATCACGCATTTCTGGCAGACTAATTTCCAGTGAACGTGCTGCAGCTCGCCTGCCGGCACTGTCGCCATCAAAACAAAATACAATTTCACTGGTGTAACGAAAGAGTTTTTTTAGGTGGTTGTCGGTAAGAGATGTCCCTAGCGTAGCCACTGCATTGTGTATGCCAAACTGTGCCAGAGCAATCACATCCATGTAGCCTTCAACCATTAGCAAATAGGGGATTTCCTTCAATGCCTGACGCGCTTCGTAGAGCCCATAAAGTTCTCGGCCCTTATGAAATATGGGGGTCTCTGGCGAGTTTAAATACTTGGGGGTACTGTCATCTAGAACCCGGCCGCCAAAGCCGATGGTTCGGCCTCGCTGATCCCTGATTGGAAACATAATACGGTGGCGAAATCGGTCGTATCGCTTCTTTTCCTCAGGTTTCACTACCAACATGCCCGACACATCAAGTAAGCGTATTTTTTCCTCATTATCGCCTAGGGCATTAATAAGATTATCCCAGCCCTGCGGCGCATAGCCTATACCGAAGGTCTTTGCTATCTTGCCTGTCAAACCGCGAGATTTGAGGTAGTTTACTGCCTCCATCGCCCCCGGTAATTGCTGGCGATAGAATTGATCAGCTGCTTCGGCGATGCTGTAGAGATTATCTTTACGTTTTTGAATCTGCGGATTAGCTTTTGTACCCTCCTCGCGCGGTACATCTAATCCCACGCTTTTGGCTAGTAACTCAATGGCGGGTATAAAATCCAGGCGATCAAACGCCATAACAAATCCCAGTGCATTGCCGCCTGCACTGCAGCCAAAGCAGTGATAGAACTGTTTGTCCTGAGACACTGTAAATGAGGGTGTTTTTTCTTCGTGGAACGGGCAGCAGGCTTTGTAGTTTTTACCTGCTTTTTTTAATTGAACACGACTATTAATCACATCGACTATGTCAACGCGATCTAGAAGATCATCAATAAATGTTTGTGGTATTCGAGCCATCCGCTTAGGATAACATACAGCTTAAATCATAGTTTAATGGGTTGGTGTTGGCGTTATAGGTTGCGACCTGAGTATTTTGCATTTTTGATGTGGAGAGCTCAGTGCTCTCATACGCGGTTGATAGTTAACTACCCAGTGCATGTTTCACCTGAGTACTTACAACCCCCGCATCAGCGCGACCCTGAATCTGTGGTTTAAGAATACCCATAACCTTGCCCATATCGCGCATTGATTGTGCACCTGAACTGGCAATAGCTGACAGGATTAACTGATTGATTTCATCTTCGCTGAGCGCAGCAGGAAGAAATTCTTGGATAACCTCTATCTCAGCAGATTCAATATCAGCCAACTCTTGCCGACCAGCATCTTCATATTGGCTAATCGAATCACGACGCTGCTTGATCATTTTATCCAAAATAGCCAAAAGTCTTTCATCTTCGACTTCAATGCGTTCATCGACTTCGACACGCTTTACTTCCGCCTGTATCAAACGGATTGTACCCAACTTTTCTTTGTCCTTGGCTCTCATAGCCTGTTTCATTGCATCATTAATTTGTAGTTTGAGACTCATGGTAATCGACCGCAGGTTGGTTGTGATTAAATGAATTGTATTGCAGAGACACAAAAAGCGCCATGAGGCGCTTTTTTGAGCTAATGTTTGAGGTAATAGAAGACGGACTAATCTCTGTCTAGTAGAGTCGTTTAAACTTGCGAGACTCTCGAGACACCTTTTTTAGATTGCGCTTGACGGCAGCAGCGCCTTTGCGCTTGCGTTCCCAGGTAGGCTTTTCGTAAAACTCTTTAGAGCGTACCTTGGCTAAAATACCGGCTTTTTCGCAGGAGCGTTTGAAGCGACGCAATGCTACATCGAAGGGCTCATTTTCTTTTACACGCACACTTGGCATTAACAAATAATCCTATAATTTTCATTAAATTGCATGAACACCCTGTAAGGGGGATTCCCAAGGGCGCGTAGTCTATACATTTCCCCCTATTGATGCAAAATTTTTTTGCCTTGGATCAGTGGGCTAATATTGCTGGTGTCGGCAAACTATAAACTGGTTCTAGTCAGCCCCAATGATAAAAAGATCGATATTCTTTGCTACGGGTTCACAGATGCATGTGTGTGGA
>CAXEWB010000138.1:0-6602 GCA_963999835.1 uncultured Cellvibrionales bacterium
GGGTACCGTAGTGGAATCCAAGACCGATAGCGTCAGTCAAAGCCATAGAGTAACCGGCATATAAGTAATCATAGCTACCAGAACCGCCATACCAGTCATCTGAAGTAGCGAAACCAAGAGTTATGTCACTGAATGAAACACTGCCGTAGACTTCTTCAAAATTGTACTGAGTATCGTTGGGGTATGTGTAGAGCATGTAACCAATGTCAAAGCTCACAGAGTCTGAGAAAGAACCACCGTAACCAATGTAGTGATCTAATTCCAAACCACCAGTAGAAGTGTAGTCATCTACTGAAGATCCCCAAGTCCCTGCATACAAGCCATTGCCAAGATCTAAATCGAAGCCACCTGACAGTGCAGCACCTATAGACTGATCGAAACCACGGAAAAAATAGTCCGAGCCAACTGCCACATTACCAGATACTTCTACAGCCATAGCTGAGGCACTTGTCATCATAGTTGCAGCAACAATTGCAGTTTTGAAAGTTTTCATACACACATCTCCTAAGACGTTAATTTAAGTTTTAAGTTAATATTTAAGATGCATCCTTTTCATCGTGACCATTACTTTGCATATTGCGTGCCAAGTTTCACATAGCGCCAAATTAGCGGTAATAGAGGTATTTTTACTAACTAGAGCGAACTATTTTGGTGCATATATAAAATTACAATTTCAGTTTGCACCAATTTGGTAATTTCATATCAGTGACAACTATGCACCCCCTAGTAAATATAAATAAGATAGGCACCTAAAGATTTGCTACAGTACAGTTAGGATAAAACATACAATTAAAGTCTGGGAATAATCAGGAAAAAGCCGATGAATTCAGAAGATTTTTACAGCCATCTGAAAGATCAGATTGAGCAGATCACGACTGGGACCGATACATTAAATGCAGAAGCGATGAGCTATCTGCGACTGGCAATAAGCAACCTCTTTGAAAGATTAGATCTGGTCAGTAGGGAGGAGTTTGATGCTCAAACCGCAGTACTTAAACGCTCCAGAGAAAAGATAGACCGCCTTGAACAACAACTTAGAGAACTCGAGGAATTCGTATCAACAAAAGATATAGATTAAGGTTTTGCCTGACTAATAGTAGTTGAATAGTAGTTGAAACTAAAGTTTACAGGGATGGAGGACATGGAATGTCACTAGCAGTAATAAAAAGCCGAGCCAAACATGGCCTTCAGGCACCACAGGTATATGTGGAAGTTCATCTGTCCAATGGGCTACCTGCCTTCAATATCGTAGGGTTACCCGAGACCTCAGTTAAAGAAAGTAAGGACCGCGTGCGCAGCGCCATCCTCAACTCTCACTTTGAATTCCCTAATCGCCGAATCACAGTAAACTTAGCGCCAGCTGATCTACCAAAAGGCGGCAGTCGCTTCGATTTACCCATAGCAATAGGTATCCTGGCTGCCTCTGATCAGCTACCAAAAGAGCCGTTAGAAGAGTATGAATTTATATCAGAATTGGCCCTTACAGGCGAGCTGCGAGGCGTTGAGGCTATTTTACCCTCAGTCATTGCCTGTGCTGCTCATGCTAGGCAACTGATTATTAGCAAAAGTAATATCGCCGAGGCCGCCCTAGTAGACGGCATCACTGCCCTTCCAGCGAAACACTTATTAGAGGTAACTGCCCATCTTTTTCAAAACAAAAAGATAGGGCCCCAATCAACTGATCTCACTGATAAAAAGACTATCTATCCTCAATTTAGTGATGTAATCGGTCAACAGCATGCAAAACGCGCACTGGAAATAGCTGCAGCCGGTGGGCACCATACATTACTTTTTGGTCCTCCCGGCGCCGGGAAAACCATGTTAGCCAGCCGCCTTCCAGGTATCATGCCACCTATGACCAATGCAGAGGCCTTGCAAACTGCCTCTATTCATTCACTTGCAAATAGGTCGCCACAGAACAGCTTCAAACAACGTCCATTTCGATCACCTCACCACAGCGCTTCACCTGCAGCCTTGGTTGGAGGTGGCAGTTCACCGCAACCTGGTGAGATATCTCTGGCTCACAATGGCGTACTGTTCTTAGATGAACTACCTGAGTTTCAACGATCTGTTTTAGAAATGCTAAGAGAGCCCTTAGAGTCGGCTGAAATTCATATTTCCCGAGCAACTGCTCAAGTCTGTTACCCTGCCCAATTTCAGTTGGTCGCCGCCATGAACCCCTGCCCTTGCGGGTATATGGGAGGTGCAAGGTGTGAATGCAGCACTGAGCAAATCAAACGATATCAGAGCAAAATATCTGGCCCAATACTTGACCGCATAGATCTTCATGTACGGGTCAATGCAGTTCAAAATGACCAGTTATTAGAGTCACAACGGCAATCACATGGCGAGTCCTCTGAGACTATTTTGGCTCGCGTAATTCAGGCTCGGGATAGACAGCTTAATCGACAGGGAGTCATTAATGCCCAACTTAATAACCCACAACTACAGACATTCTGCTCCCTGGGTAAGCAACAGAAGCAATTTCTCAAACAAGCCATAACCAATTTCAAGCTTTCAACAAGAACCTATTATCGGATTTTGAAGGTGGCGCGCACTATCGCTGATTTGGGCGGTATAGATGTACCAGATATACCCCATTATCAAGAGGCTCTCAGCTACAGAAGCAGTTTTAAGCATTCCATTAACTAGACAATCTCAGACGTCTATCGAATAGGCATCTCTTAAATCTAATTGTAGTCGTTAACTAATCAGCTTAACATTGATATAAGCATGAACAATATGAATCTTTGATCAAGCTATATAAATAGATCAACTTAATACTTAATGCGGCGAGGCGAACTCATAATGCGCAAAGATAGCCAACTTGTTTACTCAACTGAGATAGGTCGAATTAAGCCCCTAATTGATCAAGCACCGACCTCAGAGTCAGATGGTATTGTGCGTATTCGCCGAGAGACGAAAGGTCGTAAAGGAAAGTGCGTCACGACATTATTAGGGTTTGATCTTGATACTGACCAATTAAAACTGCTCGCTAAACAACTAAAACAACAGTGTTCTACTGGTGGCAGTATAAAAAATGGGGTGATTGAAATTCAGGGCGATCACCGAGAAAAGCTTAAAGCAGAACTCGAGAAACGACATTTCAAAGTAAAGTTTGCCGGTGGCTGATATGCACAAAAGTAAGAGGCCCTATGGTAACTGGCCAGCATCAATAACCTCTGAACTAGTTACCCGCGCCGCGCCCAGTATTAACCATATTCAATCCAATGATGATCGTTTGTTTTGGGTGGAAAACCGTCCCTGGGAAGCTGGGCGCAATGTCATTATGTGCCGTAACAGAGATGGGTCATTCAGAGATCTACTTCCGCCACCCTATAGCCATCACAGCAAAGTGCATGAATATGGTGGCATGGCTTACACTGTTACTGACAAACAGCTCTATTTTGTCAATGCTGCCGACCAGTGCATCTATCAGTTAGATCTAAGTAATGATGGAGATCCCGTCCCCATCACTGCTCCGGGTCTGCGGTTTGTCGATCTAGTTGTTGATAAGTCCAACCAACAAATCATTGCTGTCTGCGAGCAACACCCCGAAACTCATGACTATAAAAAGGAACCTGACAATTTTCTAGTTGCTATCTCTATGGCGGCAGATAACCCTGAGATTCGCACCCTGGTATCGGGTGCAGATTTTTATGCATACCCCTGTATTAGCCCTGATGGACAGACACTTGCTTGGATCCAGTGGAATCATCCCCATATGCCATGGGATTGCACACAACTCTGGCAAGCTGAGATAGATAAACAGGGTTTACTCAATCCAGTATTAGTGGCTGGAAGTGAAAATGATCAAGCAATCTTTCAGCCCCGCTGGTCCCCTGACAACAGATTGTTTTACGTATCCGATAAACAAAACTGGTGGAATATATACAGTGTGGACAGGGGCATAATAGTTGAAATGGCCGTTGAATTTGCCACCCCACTCTGGCAATTTGGCATGTCTACCTATGACTTTGTCGACGCTGATACTTTGGGCTGTCTGTGGACTCAGCAAGGTATCTGGCACTGTGGGTTTATCAATCTCCACAGCGGTGAGTTGACTCAGATAGACTGTGAATATACTAGCATGCAATCCGCATGTAACCATCAGGGGAACCTGTATTTGGTCGCTGGAGCTCCAGTGCTTGCTGATCAATTAGTCACTGTGGATCAGCAGGGAACGACAAACCCAGTCTATTCACCTGCGAGTGTAAATTTTAGTGTAGCGGATCTTTCAAGACCTGAATCAATTGGCTTTACCACAGCAGATGGGCAACCCGTTCAAGCATTTTTCTATCTACCTACCCATAGTCAGTATCAGGGGCAAGATGGGGAATTGCCTCCTCTAATAGTTATCTGTCATGGAGGACCGACAGGTGCTACCAGTAGTAACTTAAATCTCAAAATCCAATACTGGACAAACCGAGGTTTTGCTGTGGTGGATATTAACTACCGTGGTAGCACGGGATTTGGTAGGAAATT
Source organism: uncultured Cellvibrionales bacterium (assembly GCA_963999835.1). GTDB lineage: Bacteria > Pseudomonadota > Gammaproteobacteria > Pseudomonadales > Porticoccaceae > HTCC2207. The sequence goes on from CAXEWB010000138.1 coordinate 4,486, forward strand.
TAGACACTCACTGGCCTCGAATTGGGGTATTGCCGATGTAGAAGACACCCAATATGTGGTGAATTATCTGATTGAACAAAAAAAGGTAGATCCTGAGCGCTGTATTATCCGCGGCGGTAGCGCTGGTGGCTACACAGTGTTATCAGCGCTCACTTTTACAGATGCTTTCAAGGCCGGTGCTAGCCTTTATGGTATTGGCGATTTGGAGACTCTCGCTAAAGATACCCATAAATTTGAATCGCGCTATTTGGATAAACTGGTTGGGCCATACCCACAAGCAAAAGAAATTTACCGGCAGCGCTCACCGATGCATCATGTGCATCGACTCAGCTGTCCAGTTATTTTTCTCCAGGGCCTAGAGGATCAGGTAGTGCCTGCAAATCAAGCCGAAATGATGGTTGATAGTTTGAAAGAGCGGAATATTGAAGTTGAGTATATTACTTTCCCAGATGAAGGACATGGCTTTAGAAAAGCCAATAATATTATTCGCGCCCTAGAGGCAGAACATAGTTTTTATCAGCGTATCTTTCACCTTTAAAGAATAGACTGAACAATGTCGCGTTATCGTCCTCCAACCCCTAAAAGTTCACCCTATATCACCGCTGAAGGTGCGATCAAGCTGCGTGAAGAGTTGCGTCAACTGTGGAAAGTAGAGCGACCTCAAGTAACGCAAATTGTTCATGAAGCTGCAAAAAATGGCGATCGCTCTGAGAATGGTGATTATATCTATGGCAAACGTCGGCTCGGTGAAATTGATCGTCGTGTCCGTTACCTGAACAAGCGTCTAGAAACAGCTACCATCGTGGATAAAAAACCAACTGACTCATCAAAAGTATTTTTCGCGGCCTGGGTCACACTAGAGGATCTGGACGATGTGCAAGCGCCAGATCAACATTATCGGCTTGTTGGCGCCGATGAAATTGATGGATCACAAAATTGGATTAGCATAGACTCGCCTATGGCGAGAGCCTTGATAGGAAAAGGGATTGATGACGAAGTACTGGTAAAAACCCCACAGGGTGACCGCAACTTTATTATCACCGCCATTGATTACTGAGCAAACATTTACCTACCTGAACATTACCAGATACTAGATAACTTAGACATAACCAGACTAGGGTTCTAAGCGAGAAATCTGCCAATCATCCTTTTTAAGCGTGTATAAAAATCGGTCATGGAGACGGCTTTCCCCACCCTGCCAAAACTCTATCATACTCGGCACGACACGATATCCACCCCAAAAATCTGGTACTGGCACCTCTGCATCAGAAAAACGCTGTTGGATATCTGCAAACTTTTGCTCTAGTTGACCGCGGGAGTTGATAGGATTACTTTGCTTGGAAGCCCAAGCCGCCAATTTGCTAGCTCGAGGACGCCCAGCAAAATAGCTCTCAACTTCATCTTTTGATAGCGGTTGTGCATCACCGCTTATAATGACCTGCCGGTCCATCTGCAGCCAAGGAAAATGCAAACAGACCTTATTGTTAGCAGCGATGTCTCTCGCTTTACGGCTGCCCAAATTGGTATAAAAAACATAGCCCCGATGATCAAAACCTTTGAGCAATACCATACGAGACCATGGCTGACCTTCATGCCCCACTGTGGTAACACTCATAGCTGTAGGATCTTGAATATCAGCCTTTAAAGCTTGTTTCATCCATTGTTCAAACTGTTTAAAAGGATCATTTAACAATGAATCACGGGTCAATTTGCCATAATCATATTCACGGCGTTCATCTTCAATACCCATAGGAGCCTCCAATCAATCTCTATAAATTGCCAACACTCATGGCACCGTCAACCGAAAGAGCCACACCATTAACAAATGCACCAGCATCAATCGCTAGAAGTAAAAAGGGTGCTGTCAACTCATTTATGTCACCCAATCTTCCCGGCACTGAGAAGGAAATAAATGCCTGGCTAGCAGGTGTTTTAATGTATCCCTCTGTCATCTCTGTCAGAAAATAACCCGGGCAAAGAGCGTTGACACGTATATTCTTTTGCGCCCATTCCAGAGCCAACACCTTAGTCATATGGATAACACCTACTTTAGAAGCGCAATAGCCAGTCTGTGCAAAAGAGGCTCTGATGCCCAGTATTGAAGCGGTATTCACAAC
>CAXEWB010000139.1:0-10410 GCA_963999835.1 uncultured Cellvibrionales bacterium
AGTTTCATTACATTAGCGGGAGAGAAGAAATGCAGTCCGATCACCCACTCAGGTCGACTAGTAGCTGAAGCAATTTCATTGAGATCCAGAGCCGAGGTATTGGATGCAAGAATAGCCCCTTGCTTGGCAATGCCGTCGAGGCGCGAAAAAATATCCTTTTTTACTGCCATATTTTCAAATACAGCTTCAATAACAAGATCGCAATCAGCCAGATCCTCCAATTGCAGTGATCCCTGGATCAAGTCACAACGCTGCTGGACATCCTGCTCGCTAATGCGGCCTTTGCGCGCGGTATTCTCATAATTTTTGCGCACAATGCCCAAACCGCGATCAAGTGCTTCTTGCTTAGTCTCAACAATGGTCACTGGTATGCCGACATTCGCCATATTCATAGCAATGCCGCCGCCCATAGTTCCGGCTCCAATTACGCCCACTTTATTGATGCTTAGAATGGCTGCATCTTTATCCATACCTTGGACTTTCGCGGCCTGACGCTCAGAGAAGAAAAAGTACTGCTGCGCCCTGGATTGTGGCCCAGACATCAATTCCATAAATAGTTTAGCCTCGGTTTTTAGACCCTGTTCAAAGGGTTCATTGACTGCTGCCTCGATACAGCGAATATTTTGTTCGGGCGCCATAAAACCGCGAGCTCGTTTAGCAATCATGGTTCGAGCCATATCAAATATCATTGGATTATCTCTGGCGGGCTGAAGCTTTTCCTCACTATCTCTTACGCGAGGGTGAACTGTTCCCGATTCGACCTTTTGTGCGGCAAAAGCAATGGCTTCAGCTCTCAAGTCTCCCTCAACAATCTGATCAATTAGACCTAATTTGTGAGCCTCAGTTGCTAGGATAGGCTTGCCTGTGGCAACCATTTCGAGCGCTTTTTCCACACCAATCGCGCGTGGTAAGCGCTGGGTACCTCCTGCACCAGGTAGGAGCCCTAAATTAACCTCTGGCAAACCACATTTTGCATCTGCAACGGCAATGCGGTAATTACAACACAGGGCGGTTTCTAGACCTCCGCCTAAAGCAGTGCCATGAATGGCTGCTATGACAGGTTTAGAAGAGTTATCGATAGTATCAAGAACAGAATGTAAACTAGGCTCTTTCGGACCGCTAGCAAATTCAGTGATATCGGCACCGGCAATAAAGGTTCTACCCTCACAGATAGTGACTATGGCCGAGACATTATCATCTTGTAGCGCTTTCTCTACACCCTCTTTGAGACCCTGTCGAACGCCCTGACTAAGAGCGTTTACTGGGGGGTTATTTAAGGTAAGCAATGCCACCCCGTTTTCTATGTCGTAATTGACCATATCTGTTAAAGCAACCACTGTATTTCTCCTTTCTTTATTAATACCATTTTTTTGCTTAAAAATTTTAAACTAGCGTTTTCCCAAACTAACTGCAAAGTGTAACTGCGAGCAGTACTTATACAAGAGCCACTGGTTATTGATTGGCATCTAAATTAGACCAATGGGTGCTACTTTTTAACTGCCTGCTCTTTTTCAACTTGTTCTGTCAATCAAAAAAGGGTTAATTAGGCCAATAAATATATTCATCACCCTGTCCAAAGAGTTCAAAAAGTGTCTTATAAAATGACGCTGAATACCCCAGAGGCGCCCACAGAAACTGATCGATTGGATCAAAATCTAGCTTTGCATTCACAACATTGGGATGGTCCTCGGGCAGATAGGGGCCACTGTGCACAATACTCTCTGCACGCGATGAACCAGATGCACGCTGTATCATGGCACTCATGGGCCCCATAAAATCAGGTGTTGGAGTAAGTTCGTAACCAGTGCTTGTAGGGTAGTGACCCGTCATGGCCATTGCCCGTGATGGAGCGTAAAAGACCGTACCGGCATAGGACTGATCAAATATCACGCCATCGACAGCTAACTTATCGATATTGGGGGTTGTTATTAGGCCTTCAGACACACCACTTCCAAAGGTGGAAATATCGTTAAACCCAAGATCATCCACTATAATCAAAATAATATTTGGACGTCGTTGAGCAACAGAACTGTCCGCCACAATTGGGCCCTGTTGCCAGTCTATTTCTCGCTGGGCAGCAACCCCATATCGATTTTCTTTTTGATACTTAATCAAGCTTAACAATGATAAGTGGACTCGCTGCAACCAGAGCAACATAAGTAGCAGAAAAATAGCTGAAAGAGAGAATATGAGCGAACTTCTTTTCATGGATGGCTTGGTATTTTTATAAATAATGGCAGTTATAATGCCATTATTTATTACAATCGTCCATGTTAATCTAACGTTTGCAACTGTGCTTGAAGATGTTTAAGGTGGATTGAGTACAGACGAGTTACCCAAAGGCAACGTTATGCTTTACCCTAAAAACTTTAAGTCTTGTATCTTGATCCTGTCGCTAGCTGTCTCTGCCTGTGGTGGCGGGGGTGGCAATCAACAGCCAGTAATTACAAATACGCCTCCAACTGTAAGTGCTGGTGTCAATCAATCTGCACTCGCCTCTGCCCAGGTTAGTCTCAGTGCTACAGCCAGTGACAGTGATGGAACGGTCGCCTCTTACAATTGGACACAGACAGCGGGGGATACTGTTAGTTTAAGTGATTACAGTGGCGCTAGTACCTTATTTGTTATGCCTAGTAACCCAACTGCAACAGAGTTTTCTTTTACTGTAACAGTGACAGATAATGATGGCGCAAGCGCTTCAGATAGTGTGACAATTTCGCTAAACCAAGCACCCACTGTCAATGCAGGCATCGATCAAACTGTGGATTCAGCCACTACTGTAAACCTCAATGGAACAGCCAGTGACAGTGATGGAACGGTCGTCTCTTACAATTGGATACAAACGGCTGGGGATACTGTCACCCTAGACAATCCTAATAGTTTGGACATCAATTTTGTGATACCAAACAATGCCACCACAACAAAATTCTCTTTTACGCTGACGATTACAGACAATGATGGCGCATCAGTCTCGGATAGCGTCACCATCACAGCTATCAACGAAGGCGATATTTTTGGTGAAGTGACTTTTGATCTAGTGCCTTTCAATACCACCACCAGTGGACTTGATTATGACAATACTACAAGGACACCTGCACGTGGCGTGTTGGTTGAAGCAATAGATAACTTGGGCAATCAAGTTGAATCCACCATTACCGACGGCAATGGCAACTACGTATTGACCCCCGCTGTTGGAATAGAGATGCGAATTAGAATCTCCGCCCATCTTATTCAGAGCAATGGCGCGACATGGGATGTCAAAGTCACCGACAATACCAACAATGATGCCCTGTATGTCACTGAGGGCGAGCTATTTACCACCACCGCAGATGGTTCTGAAAGGGACTTTCATTTGGCCTCAGGCTGGAATGGTACGTCCTATGGGCAAACGCGCTCTGCCGGCCCCTTTGCCATACTCGATGCTATTTATGACGCCATGCAGAAATTCGCGACAGTGGATCCATCAATTAACTTTCCAGCCCTAGAAGTGGGCTGGAGTCCCAATAACAGTGTAGCTGAGGGAGATTATGAAGATGGCGATATCGGGACTTCCTTTTATTCTGATGGCAAGATCTATATTTTGGGCAAAGCGGATGAGGACAGCGACGAATATGATCGGCATATTGTTATCCACGAGTGGGGACACTACTTTGAGGATAAGCTATCTCGAGCAGATTCTATCGGTGGTTCCCATGGTCTGTCTGATCGCTTAGACTTTAGGGTTGCCTTTGGTGAGGGCTGGGGAAATGCGCTTTCTGGAATGATTACCGATGATACATTTTATCGTGACAGCTCTGGCCAACAGCAAGCCAACGGCTGGTATGCAGATGTAAATAATAATGATGCAGTTAATGCCGGTTGGTTTAATGAGGATTCGGTTCAGTCCATCTTATACGATATCTACGATAATGATTCAGAGCCGCAGGACAACATAGCACTTGGATTGGGTCCGATTTACTCCGTATTAAGCGACACCAACTACCGCAATCAACCCTATTTCACCACTATTTACACGTTTATAGAAAGGCTTAAAAAACAACAACCACTGATGTCAAATGCCATTGATACCCTACTTAGCAACCAACAAATTTTTGGCTCCGCAGACAATGGTTTAAATGAAACGAATGATGGGGGTATTGCCTCGGTATTACCGGTCTATAAAACTGCTAATATTGGCGGCGCATCCATACAGGTATGTTCAGTCAATGATGCAGGCACCTATAACAAACTGGGTAATACAGCGTTTATTACCTTTCAGGTAACTTCAACTGGCCCCCATACTTTTACTGTTACAGAGTCAGGTGGTGCAACTGTTTCTGACCCTGATATGCGGTTATTCAAAGACGGTAATTATGTTACAGGGTCAGAGTCAGAAACGGTGGGAGAAGAAATTTTAACAACCAACCTCACTAGCACCGGCACCTATCAGTTGGAGATATATGACTGGAATAATTATGATGATACCGAGAATGCTGGAAATTACTGTTTTGATTTGCAAATTTCCAATTAAGTGGGAGCGATCGCTATGTTAAGACAAACTTTTTCCAAATACGTATTGTTTACTAGCTCCTACCTTTTATTGAGCTGTACCCAAGAGGTTCCTGTAGACGCAACCAGTAAAAGCACGAATGATAACTACGCAGAAACGGTCACCAACAAAGATAAATTGAAGGACGTTGATTCAATTCATCTTAAGCCGGGCGCTGCGATCAGACTCAAACACAACTATGATGGCCATTCTCAGGTCGGAGAGTCAGAGTTGCTAAGGCTAATTTTCTCCGAATCCTATAGTACAGGTACGCTGAACATTGAACTAAAGGCAGGAACGGATTTGACTGTCTTACCTTCAGATAGGAATTTTAGCTTTGACATGAAAGATGAGAGTTCCCACGCGATCGATATCAATGTCAATGCAAATCGAGAGGGCAAACATTATCTACAAATGTTTATCACTACCTCTGGTGTCGATGGCTCTATTAAAAACCGTGTTTTTGCTATCGCCTTTTATGTTGGAGATGAATACAGAAAAGATAAAACACAAGCGTCTCAACAAAAAGGAGCGCCTGCCAAGAAGATGATTTTTCTACCCTCTGAGGAAACGGTAGTTAAGTGATAAGATTAACAAAAACTTCATTTTCTATATTCCGCCTGTGATCTGCTAATCAGCATCTAGACGACCTGATTAGTCTAATTCGCGTATCGATTCGCCAATGGCATTAACCACTAGATCAATCTCTTTTTCAGTGCAAATAAAAGGCAACCCTAATTGTAGGGTATCACCGCCATATCGCACATAAAAGTCCTTCTCCCAACACTTCATGGCTGCTTCAAAGGGACGTTTGGCAGGCTCACCCGGGACAGAGGCAAGGGTAATACCTGCCGCGAGGCCGTAGTTGCGGATATCAGTGATATGCTTTGTGCCCTTTAGGCTATGAACAGCGTCCTCTAGCACCGGCGCCATAGCCTTGACCCGCTCAAACATATTATCCTTCTCAAGAATGTCCAGAGCAGCTAACCCAGCGGCACAGGCTAAGGGATGAGCAGAGTAGGTATAGCCATGGGGTAGTTCAACCATATACTCAGGGCCGCCAGTGTCCATAAATAGATCATAAATCTCTTGCTTAGCAACTATCGCACCCATTGGCACAGAGCCATTAGTTAGTTGCTTGGCTACGTTAATGATATCGGGTACCACATCGAATTCTTCTGCTCCGGTAGCAGCTCCAACTCGACCAAACCCTGTAATCACCTCATCAAAAATAAGCAGAATATTATGTTGATCACAGATTCCTCTGAGGCGCTTTAAGTAGCCCACTGGGGGAGGAATAACGCCAGCAGAGCCCGCCATTGGCTCAACAATTACCGCGGCGATATTTGAAGCATCATGCAAAGCTATTATTGCCAGCAGCTCATCTGCGAGATTAGCGCCCTGTTGTGGCATACCGCGACTGAAAGCATTGTCCGCTGTCATCGTATGAGGTAAGTGATCACTCTCAATGGTCTGCCCAAAAGTAGCGCGGTTTCCAACAATACCACCGACACTGATACCACCGAAATTAACCCCGTGATAGCCCTTGGCTCGACCTATCAATCGAGTTTTTGAGGCCATACCCTTTTTTCGCCAGTAAGCGCGAGCCATCTTAAGTGACGTATCAGCACTTTCAGAGCCTGATCCAGTGAAAAAGACTCGATTGAGCCCTTTGGGCATAAACTGAGTAATTCGCTCTGCTAATTGAAATGCTTTTGGATGGCCAAATTGGAAAGGAGCAAAAAAATCTAGGGTATCAGCTTGTTCACGAATGGCTTTAACAATTTCCGGTCGACAGTGACCTATGCCTGTAGTCCACAACCCAGATAGTCCGTCAAAAATTTTTCTGCCGTCAGCGGCGGTTAAATAGGCACCCTCTGCAGCAACAATCATACGTGGGTTTTGCTTGAACTCTCGATTGCCAGTGAAAGGCATCCAATGGCTGTCAAATTGAGCCTGAGTTACACCCGCATGTTGATAAAATTCTGTATGCTTCTGCGTACGGGGTTTTTTGTGTTTAGCCGGGGCGACTTTTCCATGATTATCGTGCTTGAACAAATTTTTAATCATACCAACCATCAAAATCTCCACATGATCAGATTTACAGTAAAGTATAGCCCTTTACTACTTTATAACGCATACCCCTGATGGTATACGCTAGAGCATGGGTTTGGGTTGTTTTTGAGCCTGAAATTAAAGTGGAATCGAGGGCAGTATTGATCTACAGCGACCTGCTACCGCACAATCTTAAGGTAGATCATCTATGAGTTCACCCTCTATGGGCTCGATTAAATCCTCACGATCCACATTCATGGCCAGCATCACAGTAGCGGCCACATAGATAGATGAGTAGGTTCCAATGCCAACACCAATCATTAATGCAATAGCAAAATTATGGATTAACTCACCGCCGAAAAAGAATAGCGCTAACAAAACGAGCATGGTGGTTAATGAGGTATTGATCGTACGCCAAAGGGTTTGGGACAAGGATTCATTTACGACTTCCACAGGGGAGGCTTTGCGAATTTTTCGGAAATTTTCACGAATTCTGTCAGACACTACAATGGTATCATTTAGGGAGTACCCCACAACCGCCAGAACTGCCGCCAGCACTGTTAGATCAAATTCAAGTCGCAATAGAGAAAAGACTCCAAGAGTAATAATTACGTCGTGAACAAGGGCCATTACTGCACCCACAGAAAATTTAAACTGAAAGCGAACCGCCACGTACAGCATTACCAAGACCAATGCCACTAACATACCTAGGCCGCCTTGATCGCGCAGTTCTTCGCCTATCTGCGGACCCACATAGTCAACTCGGCGCAGTTCAACATTTTGACCATCAATCTGGACAGCTTCGTAAACCCTGTCTGATAGGCTTTTTTCAGACTTCTGCGAACTTTCCTCATCAACCATATCAACTTCTTGAGAATGGTTAATTTCCTGCAGATCCTGCTCAGGTTCCTCTTGTAAACGAATTAAAATATCGGTCTCAGATCCAAAGTGCACGACAACGGGGCTTTCGAAGCCTGCACCTTCAAGTTTCACACGGATATCCGCAACTTCCACTGGCTTATCGTACCCTACTTCTATCTGGGTACCCCCAGAGAAGTCTAGCCCCAACACCAAACCTTGCGTGGATAACGAGCCAATAGAAGCAATGAGTAAGAGCGCAGAGAAGACCAACGCATAACGGCGTAGCCCCATAAAGTTGTATATCTTTAATTGACTCATGCCCTTTCTCCTAAATCCACAAGGCTTTGATCTTACGACCGCCAACAATCATATTTACTAAGCCACGGGTCATCACAATCGAGGTAAACATAGAGGTCAAAATACCAATTGAAAGGGTTACCGCAAAGCCCTGTACGGGTCCGGAACCAATCAAAAAGAGGATAACCGCGACAATTAAGGTGGTGATATTGGCGTCCAAGATAGAGACAAAGGCGCGATCATAGCCAGCACTTATAGCACCCTGTGGGGTAGCACCATTGGCTAATTCCTCACGAATCCGCGAAAAGATAAGCACGTTAGCATCGACCGCCATACCCACTGTTAAAACAATACCAGCAATACCAGGCAGTGTGAGTGTTGCACCCAATAGGGACATAAAAGCTACCAGCAACAACAGGTTCATGGTCAGAGCTATATTGGCAAATACACCGAAACCCTTGTAGACAACCAGCATAAATAAAAGTACCAGAATCATACCCAGAGTCACTGACTGGATACCTAAACGGATATTATCCGCTCCCAATGATGGGCCAATGGTGCGCTCTTCTACAATATACATCGGAGCCGCCAGAGCGCCCGCCCTTAATAGAAGCGCCAGTTCCGATGACTCGCGCTGACTGTCCAAACCGGTTATGCGGAATGCCTTACCCAACTGCGCCTGAACTGTGGCCAGACTGATAATATTCTTTTCCACAAAAGGGACTGGCGTGATAACCAACTCACCCTGCTCGTCGGTAGATTTCTCCAACTTAGTCTTGTATTCAATAAACAAAACACCCAGACGACGGCCAATATTATCGCGGGTGGCGTGACCCATCTGCCAGCCACCACCAGAGTCAAGGGTGATATTGACCTGAGGTCGCCCATTTTCATCAAAACTGGCCCGTGCATCGGTGACATTCTCTCCGGTAATAATTGGGTTGCTTTCCAGCCTGGCATCCACTTCAAAACTGGAGGGATTGCGGAATGAAAATACCTCGCCGAGCCGACCATCTGACTCTAAACGAAATTCCAGATTGGCAGTTTTGCCAATAATTCGCTTGGCCTCAGCGGTGTCCTGTACACCGGGAAGTTCAACGACAATCCGATTTTTACCCTGTCGCGATACCAGGGGTTCAGAAACCCCCAGTTCATTCACTCGATTGCGCAGAGAAGTGAGGTTCTGCTTGATGGCGTTGTCTTCAATATCACGGGTAGCCGCTTCACTGAGGTTAAGTATCAGTGATAGAGGATTTTGTCCGGGTTGATTTTGCGGTTGCAAATCGCGGTATTCGGTGCGTATAAGGATTGTTGCCTTCTGGACCTGCTCCTCATTGCGAAACTGACCAATTAATTGGCGTCCATTGATCTCAAAGGTGCGGTATCTGATTCGCTCATCGCGCAATGAAGATTTCACATCTTGAAGATCGCTTTCTAACCGCGTTGCCAGTGCTTGATCGAGATCAACCTCCAACAAAAAATGCACACCACCACTGAGGTCCAGCCCCAACTTCATGGGAACCCCGCCCAATCCACTCAGCCAATCTGGTGTAGTAGGCGCCAAATTTAGAGCAACAATATAATCTCCACCCATTTCAGCCTGTACGACTTCCTTGGCGCGCAGTTGCAGATCAATATCGTTCAAACGGATCAGAGCTGTTTCTCCATTTGCTTCTGCGGCAAAATGATCTATATCAGCAGCATCCAACGCCTTTTCAACTTTCTCAAGCACTGCCTGATCAATAATCATGGCACTACTTTGACCCGACAACTGAATGGCCGGATCAGGTGGATAGAGGTTGGGCGCGGCAAAAATAAAGCCGAACATCACAACCAGAACAATCAAACTGTTTTTCCACAGTGGAAACTTATTAGGCATAAGTCCTAAAGTCCTTCTTCTCGTCTAAGCTTGCTCCCCCAACAGGCGGTGCGCAGAGACCGATAGTATAAAACCGCGCATTATAGCGCTATAGGCTGATAATTTGGGGCTTATTTAATGATTTAAAGAGCCTACCATTCGTTATTCTTTTATAGGGCCTGTTTTCTCATAGAACGCTGCGACAAAATCATCCAATGAGCCCTGCTCAATTGCATCCCTTAAATCCTGCATCAACTTTTGATAGTAACGTAAATTATGGATTGTATTTAACTGTGCACCCAACATCTCGCCACACTTTTCCAGGTGATGCAAATAGCCTCGACTAAAGTTCTGACAAGTATAGCAGTCACAGTCGCTATCCAGCGGAGATGTATCATTGCGGTATTTGGCATTGCGGATTTTAACTACACCCTGACTGGTAAAGAGATGACCATTGCGCGCATTTCGGGTTGGCATCACACAGTCGAACATATCAATACCGCGACGCACCCCCTCCACTAAATCGGCGGGTTTACCTACACCCATCAAGTAGCGAGGCTTGTCACTGGGCATTGACGTAGCCAGATGATCCAGAATGCGAATCATATCTTCTTTGGGCTCACCCACTGATAGACCACCAATTGCATAACCATCGAAGTCTATATCTACGAGGCCAGCCAGAGACTGATCTCGAAGTTGTTCATACATCCCCCCCTGCACAATTCCAAATAACGCAGAGGGGTTATCACCATGTGACTCCTTACTGCGTTTGGCCCAGCGCAACGAAAGTTGCATCGAGTCATAGGCCTGC
>CAXEWB010000140.1:0-4270 GCA_963999835.1 uncultured Cellvibrionales bacterium
CACGTTCAAGATCGAGATTTTATAGCGCGCTTAAGTGGTGATGAATTCACTATTATTTTAGACAGTATAAGAGATAAGAAGTCTGTTGTAGCCATAGCGGAGAAAATATGCCACTCATTGAGGCGGCCTTTTTTGTTTATGCGCCATGAGATGTTTCTCACTGCCAGTATTGGTATTTCAATTTTTCCAAATGATGGCAGGGACATAAAAGATTTAATGAAGCATGCGGACTCGGCAATGTTTAATGCTAAAGCCAGTCGCGATGGATTTTGTTTCTACAAACCAGGCATGGAGATGGTAATGAGTCGTCGCCTTGAGAGCGAAAGAAAGCTAAGGAAGGGTATAGAAGAAAATCAACTGCGATTATTTTATCAGCCACAGTTTGATCTATCAGACGATTCGTTGGTGGGTGCAGAAGCGCTCGTGCGTTGGCAACACCCAGAGAAAGGTCTTATTGGTCCCGATGAATTTGTCCCTTTGGCCGAAGAAAGTGATCTTATTGCAGATCTAAATACTTGGGTACTTAACGCGGGGCTCAATCAGCTCTCAGAATGGTTAGGTGAGGGTCACCAACTGACACTGGCAGTAAATCTATCTCTAAAAGGACCAATAGTCAGTCAATTAAAGGATGCTATCCCAGCCCTTATTGAGCGCTATAGCATTCCGCAGGGATGTTTAGAGCTAGAGGTCACTGAGAGTACTCTAATCAGCCAGCCAGAACTTATTGTCAGTGAGTTATCAAAGATTCGTGAGCGTGGGGTCAGAATTGCTCTAGATGACTTTGGCAGCGGATACTCGTCCCTTAATCATTTAAAGCAGTTGCCTGTTGACATACTTAAAATTGACCGTCTGTTTATTTGTGATTTAGAAACTGACCCAATCGATGCCTCAATTGTTGAGAGTATTGTCTTTCTTGCTAGAGCCCTGAAAATGCAAACTGTCGCCGAGGGTGTGGAGACAGATGGTCAGCGCACCATTCTCAAAAAACTACGATGTGGTGCCTTTCAAGGTTATTTGATCTCAGAACCAATATCTGCTGAACAATTTAAAGCAAAGTTTCTTTCACTAGCGGGTGGGTGCAAAATTTAACGAAGTATATAAAGGGTGTTCGAGTCTGGTTCTTCTATTGTTAGCTATGAGATAATCGAACAATATTAAATTCATCAACTGTGAGTACATCATGGCACAATTGTTTAGTATTCATCCGCAGAATCCTCAGCAACGCCTAATCAATCAGGTGGTTGACATAGTCCGCATGGGCGGTGTAATTGCTTACCCTACAGATTCTGTTTATGCCCTAGCCTGTCATATAGGTGACAAGCAAGCGGTTGATCGAATTCGTTCTATTCGGCATCTTGCTAAAGAGCATAATTTTACTTTGATTTGTCGCGATCTCTCGGAATTAGCTACTTATGCTCGAGTGGATAATATTGTTTTTAGAACGTTAAAGGCGGCAACCCCAGGGCCCTATACATTTATTCTAAAAGCTTCGACTGAAGTGCCCCGAAGATTAGTTCATCCGAAGCGCAAAACTATTGGTATTAGAGTACCCGACAGCCAAATTGTTATGTCGCTCTTGGAGACCCTGCAAGAGCCTATCATGAGTGTAACTATGATTATGCCCGGAGAGAAGTATCCACTGACTGATCCCTACGAAATCAATCAGCGTCTTGCATCGCAGGTAGATGCAGTGGTCGATGGTGGATACTGTGGCCTAGAGCCAACTACAGTTGTGGATATGACGACAGAGACCACTTGCATACTGCGCGAGGGAGCAGGGGATGTGTCGATTGTCCGTGGTTGATGGTGTCGAACCTACAGATTGTCGTTATAATCCACATCTGAATCACTTAGGGGTTAGTTAGTGACTAATCAAACAAGTCAAAATGAAGATATTAATTCATTCGATGAGGGTAGCTATCAAGATACTACTAAGCAGTTAAAAAGCCCTCAGCAAGAGGAGATGCCCTTTGCCGTGGTTCAGGGTAAAGAGCTGACCATTGTTCCTAAAGACCTATACATTCCGCCAGATGCCCTAGAGATTATTCTCGAGGCGTTTGAAGGACCTCTAGATCTGTTGCTTTACCTGATTCGACGTCAGAATCTCGATATCCTCGATATCGATGTGGCTGAAATTACACGACAGTATATGGGCTACATTGATTTAATGGCCTCAATACAACTGGAGCTGGCAGCTGAATATCTGGTAATGGCAGCTATGTTGGCAGAGATAAAATCTCGCATGTTGTTGCCAAGACAGCAGATGGAGGAAGATCAGGAGGATGATCCCCGTGCCGAGCTTATAAGGCGTCTGCAAGAATACGAACGTTTTAAAAAGGCCGCTGAAGATCTAGATGATTTGCCAAGAATGGGTAGAGATATTCATCAAGCGAGTGCAGAAGCGCCAGATAGACAACAGCAACGACCCTATCCAGATGTGGATATGCGTGATTTAGTCACTGCTTTTGCAGAGGTTTTGAGGCGAGCTGAGATGTTTGAAAGTCACCAGATTGAATTTGAAAAACTATCCACAAGAGAGCGCATGTCACTGGTGCTGGATAGCTTACGGGGAGGGCAATTTGTTCCCTTTATCAGCTTGTTTAAAGTTGAAGAGGGGCGCTTAGGTGTAGTCGTCACATTTTTGGCAATTATGGAATTAATCAAGGAGTCGCTGGTGGATATTGTGCAGAGCGAATCATTTGCACCTATACATGTAAAAGCAAGAGCATCATGAATTCAGAACTTATTAAAAAAATAATTGAGGGCGCTTTACTGGCCGCAGGTAAATCACTTGATATTAAACATCTTGAAAACCTGTTTGATGATGAGGAGCGCCCCCCACGCGATCAGATTAAGGCAGCACTAGAGGAGATAGAGGCAGATACCCGAGATCGTGGGTTTGCCTTAAAGCAGACTGCAAGTGGCTATAGATTTCAGGTCGAGCAAGAGCTTGCTCCTTGGGTAAATCGACTTTGGGAAGAAAAGCCCAAACGCTATTCGCGAGCCATGTTGGAGACGCTCTCATTGATTGCCTACAGACAGCCACTGACACGAGGTGATATTGAGTTAGTGCGAGGTGTAGCAGTGAGTTCCGATATTATTAAAACGCTTATGGAGCGTGATTGGATAAGAGTAGTGGGACACCGAGATGTACCCGGTAAACCGGCGCTTTATGCGACAACCAAGCGATTTTTAGATTATTTTAATCTTAAAAGCCTTGATCATTTGCCAGACCTCAGTGAGATTAAGGATCTTACTGATTTAGACCCAGAGCTCGAGATGAGACTTGCGGCTGGTAACACTGAAGAGCAGAGAAAAACCCCATCAAATGCTGGTATTGAGAGTGATAACTTTACTCTTGATCAGCAGATCGATGGTGTTGAGAACAATTTAGAGCAGCCAAATTCTGAGCGCCTGCCTAATCAAAGTATTGTCGATGAGTGAAAAACTACAAAAAGTCTTGGCTACCGCCGGTTTAGGTTCACGACGCCAATTGGAAAAGTGGATTGTTGATGGGCGAGTTTCAGTCGATGGCACTAAAGCTAAATTGGGAGATCGGGTTGAGTCAGGTGCGCGCATTATGGTTGATGGGCGACTGATAAGAACCGCCATCAATGAGAGCCCCAGAGTGTTGATGTACAGTAAGCCTGAGGGTGAGGTCTGCACTACCTCAGATCCAGAGGGCAGGCCGACAGTTTTTGATCAACTGCCAAAAATAAATTCTGGGCGCTGGATTGCGGTAGGTCGCTTGGATATTAATACCAGCGGATTGTTGCTGTTTACCAACTTTGGTGAGTTAGCTAATAGGCTAATGCACCCCTCCTATGAAGTAAAACGAGAGTATCTGGCGAGAGTTTTTGGTGAGGTTACTGAGAGCATGCTAAAAACTCTCACCGATGGTGTAGAGTTAGAGGACGGTCTAGCAAAATTTCAAATGGTGAAAGCTCAGCACCAGAGAAATAACGAAGAGCACAGTGGCAGTAATCAGTGGTTCCGCGTTGCATTAGCCGAAGGTCGTACAAGAGAGGTGAGGCGCTTGTGGGAATCTCAGGGTGTTGAGGTTAATCGACTGAAGCGAATTAGTTTTGGCCCTATTCAATTGCCCTCATTTATCCGCCGCTCTGAATATATTGAGCTAGAACCCAAGCAAGTCGTGAGCCTATTTAATGCGGTAGATCTTCAGGCATCTAAATTTTCTGAAAAAAATGTCTATCGGGACATTCGCCAGCGCAAGGAAAAGCGGCTCAGAGCGAGAGGCAATCCCTGGAAA
>CAXEWB010000141.1:0-2208 GCA_963999835.1 uncultured Cellvibrionales bacterium
AAATCATGTCCCTGTTGAGTGAGAATGGACTCGGGATGAAACTGAACACCTTCTAGTTGCAACTCTTTATGACGAACACCCATTATTTCATCCACTGAACCCTGTGAATCTTGTGTCCACGCAACCAGTTCTAGACATTCTGGCATCGTGCTTTGCCCTATAACCAGTGAGTGATATCTGGTTGCCTCAAAGGGGTTACTCAACCCTTTAAAAACTCCTGAATTATTGTGATAGATCAAGGATGTCTTGCCATGCATAACCTGCTTGGCGCGCACTATATCTGCTCCAAACGCCTGGCCAATACTCTGATGTCCTAAGCAGATACCCAAAATGGGGATCTTCGCAGCAAAATGTTTAATTACCTCTACTGAAATGCCCGCCTCATTGGGGGTGCAGGGACCCGGTGATATAACGATCTTTTCTGGAGCCAGCTGTTCGATCTCAGCAATAGTAATTTCATCATTTCTGTAGACTTGAACATCAGCTTTTAACTCTGCAAGGTACTGCACTACGTTGTAGGTAAACGAATCATAATTATCGATCATTAAAATCATTTGCCCACCTCTTTATCAACCACAGTACCCACCGTTGCCGCAGCACGCATTACCGCGCGCGCTTTGTTCATTGTCTCCTTCCATTCAAGCTCGGGAATAGAATCGGCTACCACACCTGCGCCCGCCTGAACATGCAACATGCCATCTTTGATCACTGCCGTGCGAATGGCAATTGCAGTATCCATGTTGCCATTCCAACCAATATAACCAACAGCACCACCATAAATACCTCGCTTGACGGGCTCCACCTGATCAATAATTTCCATAGCACGAATTTTTGGCGCTCCACTCAATGTACCAGCAGGCAGTGTCGCCTTGAGCACTTCAATGGGTCCCATATTGTCTTTGACATCACCAACCACATTGGAGGTGATATGCATCACATGGGAGTAGCGCTCTACTACCATTTTTTCAGTGACTTCCACAGTGCCAGTTTTGCTGATACGACCTACATCATTGCGTCCCAAATCAATCAGCATCAAATGCTCGGCAATCTCCTTAGGATCATCAAGCATTTCTTGTTCCATTGCCAAATCTTCCTCGTTAGTTAAACCTCGGCGTCTGGTTCCAGCAATGGGTCTTACAGTTACCTGACCATCTTCCAACCGAGCCAGAACCTCTGGCGATGAACCCACGATATGAAAATCATCAAGATTGAGGTAATACATATAAGGTGAGGGATTTAATCTACGCAGTGCTCGATAGAGATTTAACGGAGAACCCTTAAAGGGCGCGGACAAACGCTGAGACGGTACAACCTGCATTGCATCCCCAGCCACTATATAGTCTTTGATATTATCCACTGCGGCCATAAATTCGCTACGCCCAAAACTTGACTCAAAAGAATCCTCTGTTAGATCTGACTCGCTGTCGTTCGTTGCCGGCAGGACTGGAAGTGGCTCGACTAGTTTTGACTCTAGCTGATCCAGCCTTTTGGTGGCGTTTTGTAGACCATTAGATTCAGCGGCATCAACATGAACAACCAACATCAAGGTGCCGGAAAAATTATCAAAAATTGCCACCTCATCAGAGGCCATCAATAAGATATCTGGTGTGTGCAACTGATCTCTAGGCGCGCTTTCAGCCAGTCGAGGCTCTACAAAACGGACTGTATCGTAGCCAAAATAACCCACTAGGCCTCCAGTGAATCTGGGCAACTCTGGTAGGTCAGGCATACTGAATAGCCTTCTAAAGCGCTCCACCTCTGCCAGTGGGTCCTGAGCCTGACGATTGACCATAGGCTTGCCATCGCGGATGATTTCTAAGCGCTGTCCGTAGACTCTAAGCACGGTCGATGTCTGCAGGCCAATTAAAGAGTAACGGCCCCACTTCTCGCCCCCTTGGACAGATTCAAACAGGTACGAATTAGGTCCGTGAGCAAGCTTTAGGTAGACACTGAGGGGGGTTTCAAAATCAGCTTGTAGCTGACGGGTAACTGGAATGCGGTTGTAATTTTGGCTTGCCAGTTCGGCGAATTTTTCAGGGGTCATGACAATGTCCTAGTAATGTAACAAGTGAGTTCTGAGAGGACACAGCCTCTCGATAACGCTAGTTGCGCCATCGCCACCACTGGCGATTAAAACTCTGCTGTACAAAACTGATATTTTTCAAGACCCATCTCCGATAGATTTGATAATTATTGTAATCAATATTA
>CAXEWB010000142.1:0-7535 GCA_963999835.1 uncultured Cellvibrionales bacterium
CACTGCCAGTAAGTAGTCTTGCAGACAGTGATTTTGATGCCCTTCTCAGTGAAATCTACAGTGGTCGAACTGGTACCTCTGAATCGGTGATGGAGGATATTAAGGACTTCGTCGATATGGAGTCCGCTGCTGCTGATCTAGAAGAGGTCAGTGACCTTTTAGATGCAGAAAATGATGATGCCCCAATTGTGCGCCTTTTAAATGCAATCCTCACTGAGTCCCTAAAAGAGAATGCTTCCGATATTCATATTGAGCCCTACGAAAAACAAGCACTGGTGCGCTTTCGACTGGATGGTGTGTTAAGAACAGTATTGTCCCCCTCGGTGCAGATTGCCCCGCTACTAATTTCACGAATTAAAGTGATGTCCAAGCTGGATATTGCTGAAAAGCGTCTACCACAAGATGGTCGTATGACTGTGCTATTGGGTGGTCGCAGTATAGATCTGCGCGTCTCCACCATGCCCTCCAGTCATGGCGAACGTGTTGTGATGCGTCTGTTGGATAAGGACGCGGGCAAACTACAGACTCAGGAATTGGGTATGCCCGAGACCACTGAGAGAAAACTGTATGATCTGATCTCAAGACCTCACGGCATTATTTTGGTTACCGGGCCCACCGGTTCGGGTAAGACCACCACACTTTATGCGGCCTTACAAAAGATGGATCGCCAAGAGCGAAATATTATGACTGTGGAAGATCCAGTGGAATATGATTTACCCGGGATTAGTCAAACACAAATTAATCTGCGTGCGGGTATGACCTTTGCCCGGGGCTTACGCGCTATTTTGCGTCAAGATCCCGATGTTATCTTGATTGGTGAGATTCGCGATGGTGAGACTGCAGAAATTGCCACTCAGGCCAGTCTTACCGGACATTTAGTGTTGTCCACTCTGCATACTAATACGGCAGCTGGAGCAATTACGCGGTTACAGGATTTGGGTGTTGACAGTTTTCTATTGGCCTCTACAGTGCGCGGTATTATTTCTCAGCGCTTACTGCGAAAGCTTTGCCCAGACTGTCGCCAAGAGGTAAAAGCCGATGACTATCAAAGCAGTCTGTTAAAAGTTAAGAAAGGCACTAAGATATACCAATCTAAAGGTTGCCCTGCCTGTAACAATACTGGATTTAGTGGCCGTCAGGCGCTATTTGAACTGGTATCTGTGGATGCGTCTCTGCAGTCACTGATTCATGAAAATGCGGGAGAGTTAGAGTTGGAGCAAGCAATCCGTGAGCAGGTACCAAGCATACGCGAGGCTGGCTTTGAATTGGTCCGTCAGGGTTTAACCACCGTTGAAGAAGTGCTGCGCGTCACTAGCGTGTAACCCATGCCTACTTTTGACTATATTGCTTACGATATTTCCGGCAAGTCCGTCGATGGGGTTATCTCCGCAGACTCGGAGCGGCATGCGCGTCGCCTATTAAAAGATAAGAAATTACTGCCCTCCAAGCTGCGTGAATTGAAGCATGAAAAAAAGTCGCGATTCAGGTTTAACAGGCGCTCTCGAATCAATAACTTTGACCTCTCTCTAGTACTGCAACAGCAAGCTATACTAATTCAGTCGGGGCTGCCCCTTGAAGATGCCTTGCGGATGACTATTGAGCAGGCAGAGACAGATCGCCAGCGCAGAATGGTCGAGAGTTGGCGTTCGGAGATTGTCGAGGGGCGCAGTTTCTCTGAGGCGATGCGTCGCTGCCCCTATAAAATCCCTGAAGCTATTATCGCTGGGGTTGCTGTTGGTGAGGAGAGTGGTCACCTGCATATGGTACTGATACGTCTCGCTGAGGATTTGGAGAGCAGCGCTGAAAACCGCAAGACGGTGTCTCGTGCGATGATTTATCCAGCGACTCTTTTAGTGGCATCACTGTTGGTCGTAGCGATGATGATGGTCTGGGTAGTGCCAAAGATAACCGCTATTTTTGCTAGCTCAGATCGTGAGTTGCCCTTAATTACACGAATTATGATTGGCCTGAGTGAGTTTACCCAAGACTTCGGTCTGTATATTGTTGGGCTTATTGTAGTGCTTGTGGTTATTTTCCTGTGGTTGTTGAGGGATCCCGAGCGCAAGCGACGCTGGCATGGGATGGTGCTTAACTTACCTTGGCTAGGACGTTGGACAAGAATGGCTAATATTGCAGATTGGTCGCGTAGCCTTGGGGTACTGCTGGGTAATGGAGTGCCGGCATTGGCATCATTAAAAATTTCTTCAACAGTTGTGAGCAACCTATATTTGCGCGCAAAAATGGATCAGGTCACTGAGAGTATGCGCCGTGGCAGTAGTCTGCAAAAGGCCCTTGAGGAACAAAATGTGGGCAGTGGCTTTTTAATTCATATGGTGGGCAGTGGTGAAGCCTCCAGTGAACTGGATAAAATGTTGATGCGTGTTTCAGATTACTATTCCCTGCGTTTGGCCAATGCGGTGGAAGTATTTTTAAAGTTAATTAATCCCATACTGATAGTGCTTATGGGAATGGTTATTCTATCGGTGGTGGCTGCAGTGATGTTGCCGATTATGGATATGAACAATATGGTATAGGGAACGCCCAAATCTGGGTAGGAATTCTAGAGGTGAAAACTATGGTTGTAGTGCAAGAAAATAAGATGAAGAACAAAGTGAGCAGACAGGGGGGGTTCACCCTGATTGAAATAATGGTTGTAGTAACCGTGATAGCACTGTTGATAGGGATGATTGGACCCATGGTATTTAATCAGGTTGAAAAAGCTGAGCGCACTCGCATTGCTCAGGACATAAGAACGATCGAAAGCGCGCTTAAGTTCTACCGTTTGGATAATTTTCGCTACCCCAGCCAAGCCCAGGGACTTGAGGCTTTAGTTACTGCACCGGAGGGTAATGAAAATTGGAATGGACCCTATCTGGATAATTTACCCAATGATCCATGGAATCAACCCTACCGCTATGCCAACCCCAGTACCCACAATAAACAAGTGGATGTATTTACCCTCGGTTTTGACAATATGCAGGGTGGTGAGGGCGCTAATAAGGATTGGGGTAATTGGAATATTAAGTGATTGCTAATCGAGTTACCCAATTGGGTTACAGTAATGGTTAATCTGCTTAGCCAAAAAATTGCTCAGTGCTTTGGTTATCTTGCGGGTCATCCTAGAGGTAATCATGGTGGCCATCATAAAGGTCATCAAAGGGGCTTTACCCTTATAGAGATAATGGTGGTGGTATTTATCCTTGCCACCTTGTCCCTAATGGCAGTGCTAGCGGTTAATCAGGCCGATGATCGGCGCTTTTCCAATGAGGCAGAAAAATTACTGATCTGGCTTAATCAACTGTCTGAATTCTCCGCTATGCAGGGTGCTGCCTACGGCATAGTAACTGAGTCAGAGACCGATAAAAAAGCTAAAAACACCTCGCGCCTCATTTCTGTTAGCGCCCCTGTTCGCCTTAGGGCTGCAGTCTATTATCGCAATCGATGGTTGGCGGTCACCTTCCCCGAACCCTTTGAATTACAACAGGGATCTAATATTGATTGGCTGCCGGATAACAGTGCTGAAGAGCCCCTGTTTTATCAGCAGGCGGCACAGCGCACCCGTGAAGAGATACTCGAGGGAAAAGAGGATACAACCGATGATCAGGAGGATCTTCTGCAACCACCCATGGCTTTTTTACCCGATGGCTATGTAGAACCCAAAGGTGAGATAGAGCTCAGTTTTGAGGACTATGATCGGCGCTACCTGTTATCTTGGGATGATGAACGCTCGGGTATGGTTATTAAGAGTGAAGAGTGAAGAGTATGCAACCATGAACCATCATCGTCGTCATTCAGGATTCACCCTTATAGAGGTGACCGTGGCACTGTTTATACTGGGTCCAACACTGGGCAGTGCCATTTATATGATCCATCAGTATGCAGATGAGCGGCTGCGTTTGAGTAACAAAGTATTTGCCTCCCAAGTGGCTTGGAATAGTTTGTTGGAAAACCATCGGCATGCACAAGAGTGGACGTCTTCATCGGAGCGAGGCGGCAAGCCACGTAAGGGTTCAGAAGAACAGCAGGGGCGCGATTGGCAATGGAAAATCACAGTCAAGCCGGCCTTGGGCAAAGATTTTTATCGCTATCAAGCTGATGTTGTAGATGCCGATAGTGGACGTACAGTGAGTTCTCTAGCCCTGTATATTGTCGAGGACTAGCCATGGGTTTTTACACAGGTCAGTCCCAACTTTATAGTGTCTCTCGCCAGCGTGGCTTTACGCTGATTGAAGCGATTGTATCTGTATTTCTGTTGGCGGTACTTTCTTTAATGTCCTATCAAGCGCTGGATTTAATTATGGGTGCCAATGAACGCAGTCGCAGTGATCTAGCAGACGAGGCCCGATTACAACGGGCATGGCAGATTATGAGTCGCGATCTTATGCATCTTCGCGACCGCAGATTTAATGATGGTTTAGGTACGACAGAGGAGCCTTACATTACCAATAACAGTGAATTTGGTGTGCGCTTTAGTCGCGGTGGTGGCCCTATGTTACGCACTAATCCAAGTGGTATCCGCCGTATTGAGTACCGTCTCAACGACGACCAACAATTAGTGCGCCAGTCTTGGGGTATTACTGAGTCTCCTCGATACAGTGATGGGGTGATTCAGGTATTGATCGATAATGTCTCAGAAGTGGATTTTCAACACCTTGATGAAACCAATAACTTTGTCTCCACATGGCCACCCATAAGCGGCGGTGTATCAAAAAAGTTACCAAAAATGATACGGGTCACCATTCGTTTGCAGGATGGCACTGAGAGTACCCGCTTATTTCTGGGGGTTGATCGCTAATGGTTGCGCCAACTCTAAATAGACAGGCGGGAGTCGCTCTTTTAGCTGCCCTAATCCTGATTATGGCGCTGGTCTTTATTCTCGGAAATATTTTCTATCGCCATCAGATCGATATATCCCAAACTAGTCAGGCATTACACAGGGATCAGGCACTGCTATTGGCATTAAGCGGCGAAAATTGGGCGCGACAAATGCTGGAAGCTGACAATGTTGATTATGATCACTTTGGTGAGACCTGGGCCCAAGCAATTCCAGCTATGCCGGTGGATGGGGGCATGATTAATGGCTGTATCTCTGATTTGCAGGGGCGGTTTAACCTAAACAGCCTTAAAGCCTTTGACACCAATACAAAATTAAATGCTGCATTGGCTGACAAAAATGCCAGTGAACCGGTAGTTTGGAATCAGCTATTAGCATTATTGGAAATTCCCGTATACCCCGGGCGAGTTGAAACTATAATAGATTGGATAGATGAGAAATCTGACCTTGTGGGCAGTTCTGGTGCTGAGCAGGATGACTACGCCATGCTGCTACCGCCCCGTATGATAGCCAATGAGATGATGGTGGAGCCCAGTGAGCTGGCCAGTGTAATGGGTTATGAAATTTTTGAGGTGCAGACGTTAATGCCATGGATAACGGCCTTGCCAGATAAAACACACATTAATATTAATACTGCCTCGGATGAATTGTTAATTGCTATGGGCGGTAATCTCGATACCCAGTTTAGAGATGCAGTGCTGGATAGAAGGCCCATTGAGGACTTGGGTACTTTTCATGATCAGATAGACATTGAATTAAGTCTTAGTAAAGGAGATGCAGTCAATCGTTGGCCAAAATCTCTAGTGGATATAACGACTAATTACTTTCAGTTGTATATTGAAGTGTTATTGGGCGATGTGCGAATTGAAGTTAAGAGCATAATTAACCGTCTATCTAGCGGAGAAACAGTTATAATTCACAGAGATATAACAACAGTGCCCGCAAGTTTGCCCAAAGACAGCGCTTCGAGCTTGCAAACATTAACCGATGAAGCTGACTCTGACGAAGATTCAGAAAACGCGACAGAAAATACAGATATGCAACCAGCCTGCCTAATGATTGGGGCCTTTTAATGACATTGCCCATCGACCATATCCACAATCTTGATAGCTATATCACCAATGAGGGTGAGGCTTTTGAGTCGGTGGCCGGTAGCGATAGCGTGCAAATGGACCTGTGGGTGCCATCGGAACGGGTGACGGTGCATTTTGTCGATATTCCCACTGCGCCCCGTCGCAAGTGGCCTGAGCTAATCCCATGGATGCTTGAAGACCGTCTTTTACAGGGGGTAGATGAGCTGCACTTTGTTATCTCAGAGACCACGGCAGAGGGACAGCTTCAAGTCTTTGCAATCAGCCATAAAGATTTAAAAGAGTGGCAACGGGTGGCGCAAAATGCAGGTGTGTCTGCCCAGTCAATGCTACCTGACTATTTGGCCTTGCCTTGGGAGCCTGAACGCATCAGCGTTGGCTGGCGCGATGGGGTTTGTCTTGTGCGCTATGGCGCGGCACAAGGTTTTGCAGCAAGCCCAGATATGGCTTGGATCATGATTGATAATCTGCTCAGTCAACAGGATGTACCTGCTCGGTTATCTATCTCAATCCCACAGGTTGAGTGGGTGCCGGAACATCTGCGAGAGCAAGCAGATATCAATAATGCCGGCATAGATTGGCAGTTTGCCGATTTAGCCAAGCAGTTTAATCTGCTGACGGGCCCTTTCAAACCCAACAGTGGTCGACAACTCAGTTGGTTGCCCAGTGCTGGATTGGGTGTTTTGATGCTAGTCTTATCCGTGGTCTACATGCATATAGCCAGTAGCAACATGGATGCTGAGGTCACTGCCTTAGAAAAGCAACTGGTACAGAGCTACTCAAGATTATTTGATGGTCGCAGACCCCAAGCACAGAGCGTGCGAAATGAAGCGGAACAGCGTGTAGATCAACTGTTCAAGCAGCGCCAAAGTTTAAGTGCCAAGCCCATGACTGCACTGATTGCATTGAGCCCATTGATGACTAACTGTGGTTGCCAATTGAAGATGCTTAGCTCTGAAAATGGGTCCTTGGTCATGCATATAGATAACGCCGGCAAACTCAAAGAGCGCACTCTAAATATACCCGGTTATCAGATTGCTATCACACAGCGTGATGGAACAGATGAAAATGCCATTGAGTTGCGCCTCAGTGGTCGTGGAGGGCGAGGCTAATGAAAGATCTACTCGAATCCATTGACAGATTTCTTCAGGGATTGCAGCCACGGGAAAAACTGTTCTTGTCCATTGGTGGTGCAATTGTGGTCCTAGTTTTACTCGTCAAGGTATTGCTGCCGATATGGCAAGACTACGATCAACTAGATCAGCAAAAACAGTCCCTTGAGGCTGATTTAAACTGGATGCAAGAGCAGCGAGATATTGTCAGCAAAATGTCCAATAGTTGCCCACCATTGCGACTGCAACAACAATCTGCATCGGATACATTAACTCAGCTGATAAGACGCAACCAATTACAATTGGATTCACTGGTTGATAGGGGCGGTAAATTTATACTGACTGCTGAGGGTGGGGATAGCAACAGAACCTTACAGTTATTTTATCAAATTGCCTGTTACGGCTATGCTGTAGATAAAATTAAAATCAGTCCCCTAGAGGATGCAACACGCTTCAGTATCGACTTGGAGATATCTCTTGTTAACTAAGGCTCAGCTA
>CAXEWB010000143.1:0-1738 GCA_963999835.1 uncultured Cellvibrionales bacterium
AGGTCACCAGCCTCCTATACTCGGAGCACTGTATCACCCACCGGGTGCTATTGCCCGCCACGATGCAGTTGCTTGGGCGTATGCACGCGGCGCCGATAGCAAAGGCGTCGAAATCCATCAGCGAACCGCCGTGACGGGTATTGAAGTCGCCGACGGCGCAGTGATGGGTGTGCATACGGACCGCGGTTTTATCAAAACTAGTAAAGTGCTATCGGCTGTAGCCGGCTGGACGCCCCAAATACAAGAAATGGTCGGCTTGCGTTCACCGCTAACAGTGCACCCTTTACAGGCTTTTGTCACCGAGCCCTATAAGGCGTGGCTAGACGCTATCGTCGTCTCTGCGGGACTGCATACCTATATCAGTCAGTCCGCTCGCGGCGAAATGGTAGCTGGCGCTTCGCTTGATCCCTATGAACTGAGCTCCATGCGCTCATCGCTTGATTTTGCCGAGGGGTTAGCTGGCCATATAATGGATCTGTTTCCCTTTCTCGGTCAAGTCAATGTCCTGCGGCAATGGGCCGGTTTATGTGATATGACGCCCGATTTCTCTCCCATAATGGGAACGACTCCAATATCTGGTTTTTACATTGATGCCGGTTGGGGTACCTGGGGATTCAAAGCAACACCAGTATGTGGCTACACAATGGCACACACCGTCGCCCACGACAACAACCACGAACTTATTACCCCCTTCAACCTTGCACGCTTCGGCGCCTTCGAATTAGTAGGCGAAAAAGGCGCCGCCTCAGTCGGCCATTAAAACAATGAAAACACTGACTTGTCCCATAAACGGCCCACGTCCCTTACAAGAATTTACTTTCGGAGGGGAAGTGCGGTCTATGCCCGAGCCCAGTCAATCTAGCAACGAAGAGTGGGCCGACTATATTTTCAACCGCAACGGTGCTCCCGGAGTACAGCAAGAATGGTGGTACCACATTGCCAGTAGTACTTGGTTTATCGCCGAGCGAAATACCGCGACTGACGAAGTTATTCGTACATATTTGTGGGATGAATATGCATCTCGGACATGATCTTTTTTCAATGAATAAACTAGTCCAAACACGCTTCAATCGACGTTCGGGGAGAACAGCTTCGTGAAAAATCGTCTACCACCCCAGCCTGGCGAATGGATTGATCGCCAGCGAGTTTTACCCTTCCACTTTGAAGACCAACAGTATGAGGGACTTGCTGGCGATGTAATTACTAGCGCCTTACTGGCTGAGGGCGTCCAGTTGCTCGGGCGAAGCTTCAAGTATCATCGAGCTCGCGGTAGCTACAGTTTAGCTGGACACGATGCCAATGTCATAGTCGCCGACACAACGAATACTAATATACACAGCGATACCACACTGCTAACATCTGGCTTGAAATTAAGTGCGGTCAATACAACAGGTGGAGTGCGGTCGGATCGGCTAAAATTCATCAGTCGTCTCAGTAAGTTTTTGCCTGTTGGCTTCTACTACAAAACTTTCCATCGGCCAGCTAAGCTATTCCCTTTTCACGAACGCCAAATCCGAAAAATATCAGGCTTGGGAGCAATTAATCCCTCCTGGTCCACACCTAATAGCCCCAAAGACTATGCTTGGTGCGACGTGCTGGTTGTGGGTGGGGGCCCTGCTGGTTTGGAGGCAGCCTTAGCTGCAGGTAAGAGCGGTGCCCGGGTGTTAATAGCAGAAGAAGGTGCCCAACTAGGCGGCAGCCTACTGTGGCAACATGGTCAGGCCGAGTTGGTAACTCA
>CAXEWB010000144.1:0-1765 GCA_963999835.1 uncultured Cellvibrionales bacterium
ATCAATTCCCTCACTCTTAGTCATCTTTCTATAGGCGTTCTCAGCTTACTGAGTATTTTTTTGGCGACTTGGTATAGCCTTGTCGGAATAAAAAATAAAAAAATAGCTGAACGTAATAGCATCAAAGATGCATTTACCAACGCCATTCAGCAACTTGGCTGCGGATCACGACAAAAACCCAACATTGAGGTTCGACTTGGCGCGATCTATACCTTGGAAAAATTATCACAGGGTAACAAAGAGCTCTATCAAACAATCATCGATATCCTTGCCAACTATGTACGGGACAATGCACCCATTCCGCCTCTTTTTGAAAAAGCACCTAGCGATAGCACACGAATAGACGTACAAACCGCAATGACAGTGCTTGGCAGACGAAAAACACGCCCAATAGAACCAGCATTAAATCTTCATAGAGTCTATTTGCCCCAGGTTAATTTAGGCCGGGCCAATCTTGAAAATGCTGACTTAATGGGTGCAGATTTGCGAGGTGCTAACTTAACACTTGCAAAATTGCAGGGTGCTAGTCTATTTAATGTAAATCTTCTCGATGCAAACTTGATAGGCGCAAATATACAGGGTTGCGACTTAACAGCAGCAAAAGGTCTTAGTAGCGAGCAATTAAAAATGGCCAGGAACTGGAAATCTACCTACCGTGACCAAGAGTTAAGGCGTCGCGCTGACATCCCAGACTTTTTAGAAAAATATGGGCCTATGGCCGATACAATTTAGTCGCTCACTGTTCACAGTGAAGTTATTAGCACTGGGTGAGCATGGGCGATCAGATTTAGTCGCTTAATGCTCACTCAGCACTTATCTCTTACTCAAAACCTCTGCAAGCGCCTCTAATACTCATCCTAGATAAGTCTAATCAAAGCGACTTAATCACTATCTCCCGAAAATCCCCATCTAAGCACTCATAGCTAGTTATCCCCGAGTTAATCGAAGATTTTTAACTATACTGTTTAAGATCGCAGTTATAGGTTATCGGCCAAAAATTATAGGCAACCTATCTTAACGACAGGGAGACGTGGTGATGGGAACTAAACTCAAAGTCTGGTTTAAGCAATGGAACGAGTTAAAACACAGTAAACCTATCAGCATTCTGGCACTGGCGATAATAGCAATTGGAGTATTGGCACTGTTTAGCGATTATCTATGTCAGAGTGTTACAGGGTTTTGGGAGTGGTTAGGGAAAACTGGTAACAGTGGCGCTGAAACCAATAGCGCTGAAACCAATAGCATGGAAACTAACAGCGCCACCCTAAGAAATCTGGCACTGGCTATCTTTGGTTTAGTAGGTCTTGGATTGGCCACTTGGCGCAGCGTTGTTGCCAGTCAAAATACCGAAATAGCTCACCGCAATAGTCTTATCGCTGAAGATAATAGTATTACCGAGGCTTTTACCCGAGCCATTGAGCAATTGGGCAGTGGCTCCGACGACAAACCCAATATTGAAGTGCGGCTAGGGGCTATTTATGCCCTCGAACGATTATCCAAAAAAAATGATGATTACTACCAACCCATTATTGATATTCTAGCTAGTTATGTGCGACACAATGCACCAATACCGTCTGCAGATAAGAGAAGTCCAATAGATACAACGCGAATTGATGTGCAAACGGCTATGACTGTGCTAAGTAGACGTACTCAGAAACCAAACGAATCGGAATTAAATTTGGGTTGTGTTTATTTGCCTGGGGTTAATTTATACAAAGCACATTTGGAAAAGACGAATTTAATGGGAACACATTTGAACGGCGCA
>CAXEWB010000145.1:0-2073 GCA_963999835.1 uncultured Cellvibrionales bacterium
ATCACCTATTTTCATCTCAGGATTTACCTTCTATTGACTCTCCCCTTGGGAGAAGGCCCATACCGTTTATATATGAGGTGAAAATGGATATCGCAATAAAGACCCTGAACATTAACTGGCATTGTTCCAGCACGTGGAAAAAAGCAAGCTACAACACCAGCTGGTGTCTACTAGGATGTGCTATCGGTGATATGGGTACAATCCTATATTTTCAGATGAGTGGCATCAACTGGCCGGTCATCTGGATTATGTCTCTTGCAATCTTCAATGGGCTTTTGACGTCCATCGTGCTGGAAACAATCATCCTGTGTCGGCAAATGCGGCCGGCACTCGCATTTAAAACCGCGATCGGAATGTCACTCGTTTCGATGATTGCGATGGAACTGGCAATGAATGTGACAGATGTATTTCTGACGGGTGGTGCAATACTTACCTGGTGGGTAGTTCCGGTCATGCTGTTTGCAGGTTTTATCACTCCACTCCCTTATAATTACTGGCGGCTAAAAGCTCTTGGCAAGGCCTGTCACTAGCGAGTACAAAATGAATTCACGTCGAGATTTTCTTCAGCAATTCGCAGCGGGTCTTACGCTTTCAGTGAAGCCAAAAGGCGCCATGGCCGAGCAAAGGATTCGTCATTATCAGCTGACAGCTGAACCTACCCCACATTTTTTTGACGACAAGCCACTGCCGACAAATCTATTGCTTTATAACCGTCAGAGTCCAGGACCACTTATTTCCGCTAGAAAAAATGATATTCTCGACGTTGAGTTTGTTAATAATCTAGACCAGCCTACAACAATCCACTGGCACGGTGTCCGTAACATCAATGAGATGGATGGAGTTCCGGATTTGACACAGGCCCTCATCGAGCCAGGCGAGCGATATCGGTATCGTTTCCCCCTCAATCATGCAGGAACTTTCTGGTATCACGCGCACAACAGGGCGTGGGAGCAAGTCGCACGCGGGCTCTATGGTCCACTCATTGTGCGGGATTGGAGTGAAACCGTTGGCGAGCATGATGTGCTGATCGTCGCCGACGACTGGCTCATCAATGAAAAGGAGCAAATCGATGCGACTAGTTTTGGCAACCTTGGCCACTGGTCACATGGCGGCAGATTAGGTAACGCCCTCTCAATCAACGGACGGTTTAGCCCCTCAATACAAATTCCGGGCAAAGGTTTGATGAAATTGAGGCTTATCAACACGGCAAATGCCCGCATTCTCACCTTTGCACTATCTGGTGCATTATCTGATGCACAATCAGGCGCCTCATCAGACGTACTGCCAATGCGAGTGATATGCGTTGACGGCTCCCCTTGTAAGCCTTTCAGTACAAACAGGATCACGCTTGGACCCGCGCAGCGTGTGGACGTAGAGGTCAGCGACGCCTCGCAGCTTTTAACGCTGCTTGAGATAAGTACAGGGCAGAACCTCGAGGCCGCCAGCTTCAAACCAGTTGCCACTGCCCAGAATGAATACCGCCCACTCAAAGATCCACGCCCGTATTATGCCCGGCCAGATCCGACCAACGCCAAGCTGGTAGACATACATATGCAAGGGGGTGCGATGGGAAATCTGTCCAGCGCCATCTTTGAGGGCAAGATGCGCAGCCTGCGTGACCTAGCCATGGATGAGTCTAAATTATGGGCTTTCAATGGAAATATCGGTGGCTATGATCTCACTCTCGCTGAAATCGATCTTGGCAGGGTAGTTGTCCTGAGTGTCTGGAATGACACCGCCTGGCCCCACTCAATGCATCTGCATGGCCAGCATTTCTGGGTGCAGTCCAGGGAGTTTGGCAAGAACCACCATCACCTTCTTAGAGACACATATTTGATGCAACCTGGGGAAAAGACTGATCTGATCTTTGTTGCAGACAATCCCGGCCTGTGGTTGTTTCACTGTCACATGCTGGAGCATAACGCAGCGGGCATGGGCGGTGTGATCGCCGTGTCATAGCTCGGCACATATCACCGCCACCAGAAAAATTAGCCATGCCGGATGGAAAGGGTATCGTCATGAGACTCGAGACAGACCGCCTGATCATTGACCATTTCACTTGAACATAGTAGA
>CAXEWB010000146.1:0-3453 GCA_963999835.1 uncultured Cellvibrionales bacterium
AGGTGGCGAGCGCTATCAGGGCATCATACCCCTAGACAAAAATAGCCTCAGCGCATGCCGCGTGGGTTAATTTAACCAGAGTGAAAAGTTGGGGACAAAAATCAAACTGTGCGCAAATCATCAAAGGGTAAGTGGCATTTTGGTACAACAAATGCCGCGTACTGTGGAAAGGGAAAAATCTGAGGCAGACTGGCAACATATCTGCGCCCTACTCGGCAGCTTGCAAACTGATGAGCAATTAGGCCTATCCCATGAAGAGCAGCTATATAGACTCTTTCATGACGAGAGCACGCGCTTATTAGAGCCAGAGCGGTTACAATTCTCTTGCAGCTGCTCAAAGCCACGCACGGCTAAAACCCTTGCCACACTGGGTCGAGATGAGGTGGAGAGTATCCTAGAAGAAATGGGATCTGTTCAGATAACCTGTGAGTTTTGTGACCAACAGTATGTGTTTGATAAAAATGACATTGGAAAAATTTTTAATGCCGATCAGTCGGTGCATTAATTAAACAATAAACCTAACGACTTCATCTCAAAAAGCACTGCAAAAGAACCGTCTCAGACCTGTGGGTTAGGACGGTTTTTTAAAAGAATACGGATGAACTATTGGCTGTTTTCTAACATGTAGTCAATCGTTGCTCGAATATCATCTTCAGTGCAATCCATACAGGTACCCATGGCCGGCATGCCTCTGATTCCATTGATTGCATTGGCATAAACTGTTTCTATGCCCTGTTGTAACCGGTTTGCCCAAGCGGCTACATCGCCCATTTTAGGCGACCCAGCAATACCGTAATCATGACAAGCGACGCAGCTTACATTATAGATTGATTCGGCGCTTCGGCCGACGCTAGCGACACCTGTTGCCACTGGAGCCTGACCGGCCATCATGACATGGCCATCGGGAGCAATGCGTTCAGCGACTAAAGCATGCTGCTTATCAGTCAATTCGACATTTCCTTCCTTACTGCCACAGGCGACGGTAGTTACGATTACAAACAGTATTGCAAGAACTCTATTTAGGGTCATCAGGGTCTCCATAGTGAAACGTGAGAATAATTGAAAGATTGCCAATATTTCGGCAGTGCATTATACAGAGTAATACGCAATTTCTCACTAAAAGGGACTGATTTTAAATGAATTATTCCAGTGGCATAATGCCAACTGCTTGCCGAAGTTCAGCGATGAACTGAGAACTCTGCTGTCTGGCTTTTTCAGCGCCCTGTAACAGTACTTTTTCTACGTGTGCCGGATTGGCGATTAACGCCTGATAGCGCTGCCGAGGTTCAGATAGTTGCTGATTAATTAATTCAAAAAGCTGCTTTTTAGCCTCACCCCAAGCAATACCGGCGGCAAACTGCTCGCGCATCTGAGCTGTTTGCTCTTGATTGGCAAACGCCTGCCAAATTTGGAAAACTGAAGAACTATCTGGATCCTTGGGCTCACCCGGCTCGAGCAGATTCGTCTTAATCTTATTGATGTGTTTTTTAAGCTGTTTTTCCGTTAGAAACAGTGGGATCGTATTGTTGTAGCTTTTACTCATTTTGCGCCCATCAAGGCCTTGCAAAACTGCCACATCATCGTCCACCTGAGCTACAGGGAGGACAAAGTACTCGCCGAAATGATGATTAAAGCGCTGAGCAATATCTCGAGCCATTTCAACATGCTGAATCTGGTCCCGCCCGACTGGAATAGTATCCGCCTTAAACATTAAAATATCCGCCGCCATCAGAATAGGGTAACTAAATAAACCCATAGTGATACCGTAATCCTCATCTTCACCCTCATCTACATTATCCTGAACAGAAGCCTTGTAGGCATGGGCACGATTCATCAATCCCTTAGCCGTCATACAGGTGAGAAGCCAGGTCAGCTCAGGTATTTCAGGAATATCTGATTGCCGATAAAAAACCACTTTATCTGGATCCAATCCAAGCGCTAACCAAGCTGCAGCAATTTCCAGTGTCGACTGACGCACCAGATCAGGATCCTGATTCTTAATCAGCGCGTGATAGTCCGCCAAAAAGAAAAATGACTCATAGTTGCCATTATGACTAGCCTCAATGGCAGGACGAATAGCACCAACATAGTTACCCAGATGGGGAGTTCCAGAGGTTGTGATGCCAGTTAAAACTCTTTTTTGACTCATAAAAACATTCTAAAAGCTGTTAATTAGTTATGGTAAGTGTTTCAGCATGTTACTCAAGCTCAATAGCTAAGTCTGACCTATCAAAAAATGCTTTGAGTACCTTTGATAATCTAACCGGGTCCTTTGAACCGATAATCTCACGGCAGGAATGCATAGCCAACTGAGGTATGCCAATGTCCACAGTGGGTATACCCAAACGTGAAGATGTAATCGGGCCAATGGTGCTTCCACAGCCCATATCATTGCGCGATACAAACTGCTGAGCAGGCACATTCACCTGCTGACAAAATTGTTTAAACAAACTTGCCGTCGCACTATTGGTTGCATAGCGTTGTTTAACATTAGTTTTTATTGATGGACCCCCATTAAGCTTGGGCAGATGTAAATCATCATGCTTATTTGAGAAGTTTGGGTGAACACTATGGGCATTATCAGATGAAATAAGTAACGAGCGATTAACCACATGGGACTGCCCTGCTGATGTCCTTGCTGCCACAATGCGCGCTACAACGGATTCAAGAAAAGGTCCATCAGCACCAATGGCAGATACACTTCCCACTTCTTCGTGGTCATTACAGGCAATAATACAGGTATTGGTGTTATCCGCCTCAACAAGGGAGCGTGTAGCAATATAGCAACTCAACAAGTTATCTAGGCGAGCGGAGGTTAGAAACTCTTTATCTAAACCAATCAACGCTGCGGGCTGAGTATCATACAGACACAATTCAAAGTCCATTACCTGCTCTTTAGCTTGCAAAAACTGTTGTTGCAGAATCTGCACAAAATCCTGCAACTTGTCACCCTCACTACTTAGACCTATTACTGGCGTTATATCAGTTTGCGGATTTACCGTACGCCCCTTATTAGCCTCACGATCAAGATGAATAGCCAAACTGGGAATCACTGCAATCGGTTGTTCAAAGTTAACGAGTTTTTGTCGCAAGTTACCCTTGGTATTTTTGTACACCAGGCGACCAGCCATGGAAAGATCGCGATCAAACCAAGGATTAAGAAGAGCTCCGCCATAGACCTCAACGGCCAACTGAGAGTATCCGCTTTTGTCCAGATCAGGTTGTGGCTTAATCATTAGGCAGGGACTATCGGTATGAGCCCCTACTAGGCGCAAACCCGATTTAGCTATGTCATTAGAACCCACAATAAATGCGATAATTGAAGACCCATTGCGCACCACAAAATGTTTACTACCGGTTTCAAGTTGCCATTTATCAGCCTCGTCTAACTCGCTAAATCCAGCCTCCTTAAGAATAGCAACCATACTAGAAACAGCATGGAAAGGGCTGGGC
>CAXEWB010000147.1:0-6128 GCA_963999835.1 uncultured Cellvibrionales bacterium
CTGGGTTGAGCGTGCCCTACCAGCTCATGCAAAGTTACTGGGCTCACTACAACTTAAGCCGCTGGCGGGGGACGCTGGCTTCAGGTGTTATTACCGTTTAAATACATCGCCTAGCCTTATTGCTGTTGACTCTCCGCCCAGCAAAGAGAAGAACCCAGAATTTATCAAAATTTCCCTTTTCCTGCAGTCTAGGGAGGTGCGAACACCGACTATCTATGCTGTCAATTTTCAAAAAGGCTATATGTTATTGGAGGACCTTGGCAAGAGGCTCTTTCAGGATCAGCTCGGTGCAGACAACCAATCTGCGCTCTATCACGAAGCTGAATCTGTCCTGTTGCAGATTCAGAATTGTCCTGCCGATGCATCACTGTTTGCGCATTTTGATAGGGAGAAACTCCTAGAGCAGTTGACCCTATTTGAACGTTGGTTTGTCTCCGAGTTACTCGAGTTGAGGATAAGCAAGGATGACAAAGCAATGTTGAATAAACTGTTTGAACTACTGATTGATAATGCCCTGCAGCAACCGCAAGTCTTAGTTCACACCGACTATCATTGTCGAAACTTGATGTTGACTGATACCGAGCAATTGGCAGTCATTGATTTTCAAGATGCAATGTGTGGCCCCATTACCTATGATTTGGTGTCTCTTCTTAAAGATTGCTATGTATGTTGGCCCAGAGAGTGGGTTGAGGAGCGAGCACTAAACTATAAGCGTCGTCTAGAGGTTGAACAGGGCCATTCGCTGGGAGATAACAGGCAGTTTTTACGCTGGTTTGATCTCACTGGGTTGCAGCGTCATATTAAAGTTTTGGGAATTTTTGCCCGCTTGGCCTTAAGAGATAATAAGGTGGCCTACCTCAATGATATTCCCCTGGTGGTCCGGTACTGCCTTGAGGTAGTTGATACCTATCCGCAGGGTGCCCAGTTCAGTCTCTGGTTCAGAGAGAGTATTATGCCGGCTTTGTCGAATCAAAATTGGTATAAAGACCATCAGGACGCTTGCCCATGAAAGCTATGTTATTGGCCGCCGGCTATGGTAAGAGGTTATCGCCGCTGACTTTAGAGACACCCAAGCCTTTGCTCGAGGTAGCAGGTAAGCCATTATTGCAGCATCATATTGAGAGGCTTGCAGCAAATGGAATTCATGAGCTAGTAATAAATACCTCATGGCTGGCACAACAGATTGAAGACTATTTTGGTGATGGCTCCAAGTTTGGTGTCAGTATAAGTTGGTCTCGAGAGCCAGAGCCTTTAGAGACAGGGGGCGGTATTACAAACGCGATAAAGTTATTAGGGGAAGAGCCATTTTTAGTGGTCAATGGTGATGTTTGGAGCGACTATCCATTAGGCTTAGCCAGTGCGTACAAACTGGCAAGCGACAAATTAGCTTGGTTGCTGATGGTGGAAAATCCATCGCATAATCCAGAGGGTGATTACGGCTTAGTTGATGGTCTGATCAACGATATATGTAAAACAAAATATACTTTTAGTGGTATTAGTATTATGTGCCCTCAATTGTTTGTCGACTATGCTCGGACCCATTTGGGCCAAAAAACGTTCCCTTTGCGAGATGTCCTGAACCCAGCTATTAAAAACGGGCGAGTCGTGGGGACTTTTTACGACGGAAAATGGTGTGATGTGGGTACACTAGATCGTTATCAAAGGCTCAATCACTCATTAAGAGCGGTTAATTCTTAACAAGGAGTTATCATCCTAATGATATCAGTTGCAGTTTACAGGGTAGTATTTTGGTTGTCGCTAGTTGCCATATTGGTGTTATCGCTTGTTTCTCTGAGCGACACAGAACCATTATTTCTAGGACAGGACAAGTTATTTCACGCATTAGCCTATGCAGGGCTCTATTGTTTGTTGATTCAAGCTTACAACAACCAGTTTGGATTAGGGAGCCTAGCGTTCAGCCTTGCTATTTTTGGTCTAATGGTGGAAGTCATACAGTTTTTTACCGGTTACCGACAGGCTGAAATATGGGACTTTGTGGCCAATAGCCTAGGCATCTTTCTGGTCGCCTGTATGGCGCGATATCTCAAAGCTAGGTGCTGACACAGGGAGCAGCAAAAAGATGTCAAATTCGAAGCAACTATCACTAGTTTTAGGTCCACTCTGCGCCGCTGCCACCATCGCCTTGATGAATTATTCCGGTTGGCCAATTGAGGCTGCAATGGCCGCAGGACTTACTCTGCTGTGTGCCCTATGGTGGGTATTTGAACCAATTCCCATTCCTGCAACATCTCTGATTCCCCTCGCCTTATTTCCCCTGTTCGGCATCTTAGATAGCCAACAGGTGGCGCTAGCCTACGGTGACCCGCTAATCTTATTGTTGATGGGCGGTGCTATATTATCCCGAGCGATGGAAAAGAGTGGCGCCCATCGCCGTTTAGCGCTATCAATGGTCAATTTGGTTGGTGGTCGAGATCAAAAGCGCTTAGTGTTTGGATTTATGTTAGCTGCGGCATCGCTCAGTATGTGGGTCTCCAATACCGCCACAACACTGATGTTACTCCCAGTTGCCTACGCAGTATTAGAGGCTAGTGATAGTAAAGATGGCGTCGATCCACTCGCTGTACCTTTATTCTTAGGTATTGCCTATGCTGCTAGTATTGGTGGCCTTGGCACGCCAATAGGCTCGCCACCCAATGTACTGTTCCTAAAGTTTTATGGCGAAGCAGTGGGGCAGGTGCCAAGCTTTGTCCAATGGATGCTATGGGCTCTACCTGTAGTGGTCATTATGATACCGATGACTGCGCTGTGGGTGACCCGCAACTTAGATCAGGGACGTCCTGTAATCATTCCAGAAACAGGCCCTTGGCGTGCAGAGGAATGCCGAGTGATGGTTATCTTTGCCCTCACGGCAATCGCTTGGGTCACCTTGCGTGAACCTTTTGGGGGCTGGAGCACCTGGTTAAATGCGCCCACTGCTAATTATGCTGCTGTCGCTCTAACGGCTGTGATTATTATGTTTTTAGTACCTGATGGCAGGGGTGGTAAACTGTTGGATTGGCAATCTGCCTCATCAATTCACTGGGGGGTATTATTATTATTTGCAGGAGGTATCGCCATTGCCAAGGCATTCTCAGTCACTGGAATTAGTGCGGCAATCGGTGATCAAATGTCCCTGCTGACTCGACTATCAATTTATATTGTGATTGTTCTAATTGCTCTATCGGTGACTTTTTTGACGGAGATAACCAGTAACACTGCAACCACGGCGTTACTTATGCCCATCCTCTCAGCGGCCGCTCTGAGTGCAGACTTGGAGCCTGCTCTGCTTATGCTGCCAGCTGCTCTATCAGCGAGTTGTGCCTTTATGTTGCCGGTGGCTACCGCACCTAATGCGATTGTTTTTGGAACTGGCAAGATCACGGTGCAACAGATGGTAAGGGTCGGATTTGCCCTAAACTTGATGGGAACTGCGGTGATTAGCCTGATCGTTTTTTTATGGTTGGCTTAGGCTGTTATTGCAAAAGTGTTTTTACATTTTTAGGCGTCAGCGTATGACTACCAGACAGAGACAAAACTAGAGTAGTCATTTCGTCCCAGACGCTTGCTGTGCGCAGCCCTTTGACGCCACGGTCGATAGCGCCAGCCTGATACAGAAGCATGCGCAGGTGGGCTGGACTTAGACGTCGCAGTGCACTGCGAAACAGTGGAATGCGACTGTCCCACACACCGGCTTTTTTGAGGGCCCAGTCACTGTGTTCTCCAAGAGCAACCTGTTGACTAGCCTTAACCAGAGTGCGAATTTCTCTGGTAATCGCCCACAGCAGGTTGAGTGGATCTGACCCCTCATTCTGTAGGCCACGCAGAGCTTGAGCGGCAGACTGAGCATCACCAGAGAGCGCTTTATCAACAAATTCAAATAGATCGTAGCGTGCACTATCCGCCACCACTGTTGACATGGCGGTGGCATCTACTTTGCCTTTCACGGCCAGTAGCTTCAATTTTTCAATCTCCTGAATAGCTGCCAATAAATTACCTTCAACGCGCTCGGCAAGAATATTAATCGCCTCCTGGCTTGCATCAATGCCTGCTTGACCCAAGCGTTGCTTAATCCATCTCGGAAGCTGATGGCCTGAAACTGGCCACACTTGAATATGGGCACCTTTTGCCTCCAGGGTTTTAACCCATTTGCTACGCTGCACATTTTTGTCTAACTTGGGCAAAATGACTAACAGCAGATAGTCTTCACTCAGATTTTCACAAAGTTCGCACAGGGCTTTACTGCCTTGATCACCGGGCCTGCCATTTTTAATTCTCAATTCAAGTATTTTTTTCTCAGCAAACAGGGACATTGAACTGGTTTCATTGAATACCTGGTTCCAGTCAAATTTTCCTTCAACATAAAAGGTTTCTCTCTCTGTAAAGCCAAGCTCTCGCGCTGTTGAGCGTACGGCATCTGCTGCTTCCTGTGATAATAGGGGCTCGTCACCACTGATGATAAAAATGGGCATTAACTGCTTTTTTTGCAGGGCATCCTGCAGGTGCGAGGTTAATTGTTCTGCTCTAACTTTCACTGGGGCGCTGTATTGTTAAGAGCCAGCTGGCTCAGTCGATTGAGAATTTGACGCACAGTTTCCTGATCCATCTGTTGTTTGATTATGCGCTCTTCATTAGCAGAGGCCAGAACGTCCTGCTCGTCGAATTCAAACACTTTTTCAATGGAAACTGTTGACTGGGGAATAAGTTGCTTTCCGGCTTGATCAACAATAAGAAAGTCAACATCTTGATTTAGTTGATACTCTGCGGCTCGCCCTCCAGAGTTTAGAGTGCTAGTTCTTCGCGCGTGGTGAACATTTACAATAACAATCGAGTAGTCTGCCTGACTACTGAGGTCAACTACTGATACGCCCACCTTATCTAGCGCCCGCCTTAGGTCTTCGGTCAAGTAGCTCTGAGTATCATTTGACGATAGATGAACCGTTCCAATGTCTGCTGATAACAGCCCGCTATCACGCAGCTGCCAGCCGCAGGCTGATAAAGTCAATAGCAGTAGTATGTTAATGAATCGCTGTTGATTTGGCATTATATAAACCCTGTTTAGTCAACTATAGAGTGAGTTTTTGACCATTCGCCATTGATCACTTGTAATAGAGAGCCATTTAATTAGCTACAATATTAACTAATTTGTTCGGTACCACAATAACCTTTCTAATGTTAATCCCCTGCAGGAACCGCTGTACATTATCATCCTCAAGAGCTAACGCCTGCAAGACTTCATTGGCAGCATCGGTGGGAGCTTGAATTCTACCGCGCACTTTGCCATTGACCTGTACAACAAGTTCGATAGAGCTGCGCACTAGTGCGGCTTTATCGACCTGCGGCCATGCAGCGTTTGCCACAGCCCGATCATTACCCAGAGCAAACCATAAACTGTGGCATATATGAGGTGCTACAGGCGACAAGAGCAAAACCGCACTGCTCAGCGCCTCGTGGCGCACAGCGATGGACTGTGGATCATTTGCGGTAAATTTTGCCACATCATTTAATAACTCCATCACCGCTGCAATGGCAGTGTTGAAGGTATTACGTCGGCCGAAATCATCACTGACTTTATCAATGGTCTCATGGATTTTGCGACGCAGATTTTTTTGAGGTTCACTTAGATTGACAGTATCCACTTCTGTAACGCCATCATTTTCAATATGATTGTGTACCATGGTCCAGAGTTTGCGCAGGAATCGCTGGCCTCCGGCCACTCCCTCATCACTCCACTCCAGCGTTTGTTCTGGAGGTGCAGCAAACATGGTGAAAAGGCGTACTGTATCTGCCCCGTACTGATCAATGGCTGTCTGGGGATCCACACCGTTATTTTTCGATTTTGACATCTTGGTGATGCCGCCACTCTTTACTTCCTTGCCAGTGGCGATTTCTGTAGCTTTGACAGTGCGGCCTTTTTCATCACGTTCAATGGATACCTCCGAAGGTGATAGCCATATCTTGCGACCCTCCTTTTCGGTATAAAAGCTCTCAGCTAGCACCATGCCCTGACATAACAATTTTTTAAAGGGTTCACTGCTTTCGACTAAGCCTTCATCGCGAAGTAATTTATGATAGAAGCGGGCATAAAGCAGATGCAGAATAGCGTGCTCAATGCCACCCACATACTGATC
>CAXEWB010000148.1:0-3190 GCA_963999835.1 uncultured Cellvibrionales bacterium
ATTATAATGCTCAATTGCGCATTGTAGTTACTTGGTGCAAAATTTGAATCATTGATAAATAACCCTGTTTAATGACAGTAATAGTTTGGAGTAAATCCATCGAAAATAATACCCATTATCAACCATTTCAGGTAGCTAACTTATTTCGGCGCCTGGCAGCATTGGTCTACGACAGCTTTCTTCTTTTTGCCATCACTCTTGGATATGGCGCCCTCTTGCTGATTGTTAAAATAATCTTCAATGGTGTTCATGAAATCGAGAATATACAGCCTGGGCCTGTTATACAGTGGGTTAGCTTGTTTGGCTGGCTTGTCTGTGTCGTTGGCTACTATTATTTTTGCTGGCGCAAACAGGGTCAAACTCTTGGCATGAAGGCTTGGCGTTTAAGGCTTCAACAACACAATGGGACACTTCCGACACCTCAACAGTGCTTAATGCGCAGTCTCTTAGCCTCACTATCTATGGCTTGTCTTGGCATTGGCTATCTGTGGCAGTTACTTCCCGATTCAAACGGGTGCTTGCATGATAAATTAAGTCACACAGACGTTGTGCTTGTGAAAGAATAAAACGAGGCAATTATGAGCGATCGAGATAACCATATTTTAGCTTTGGACCAGGGCACAACATCTTCGCGCGCGATTCTATTTGACTCAAGTTACAGTATTATCCAGCAATCACAAGAAGAATTGACACAGTACTTCCCAAATTCCGGTTGGGTTGAGCATGACCCTATGGAGATCTGGCAGACTACGCTTAATACCGCAAAACAAGCCCTTGAGAAAGCCAAACTAAGTGCTAATCACATAGCCGGCATAGGCATCACCAATCAGCGAGAAACCGCCATTATATGGGATCGAGAAACAGGTGCCCCTGTCTATAACGCAATCGTCTGGCAAGATCGTCGCACTGCAGATATCTGTCAACAACTAGTTGAACAAGGCTGTCAGACACTGATAACAAGCAAGACAGGTTTACTTTTAGACCCCTACTTTTCCGCCTCCAAAGTAGCATGGATACTCAATAATGTGGAGGGAGTTAGACAGCGCGCCGAAAAAGGTGAATTGGCCTTTGGTACTGTAGACAGCTGGCTGATATGGAACCTTACCGAGGGTCAAAGTCACAGCACAGATGCGACCAATGCCTCTCGGACCATGCTCTATAACATTTATAGTGGCGACTGGGATGATGAACTTTTACAGCTATTTGATATTCCTCGCTCTCTGCTCCCAGAGGTAAGAGACTGTGCCTATGACTTCGGCAGTACCTCTGTACTGGGTGGATCAATATCAATTTTGGGCACGGCTGGTGATCAACACGCGGCCACGATAGGACAGGCTTGCTTTGCCAAAGGCATGATGAAATCCACCTACGGCACCGGTTGCTTTGCACTTCTTAATACAGGGTACGAGGCAGCAACATCTGAGAATCGTCTGCTCACCACTATCGCTTACCAACTTGATGGAAAAACAACTTATGCTCTTGAGGGCTCTATTTTTATTGCCGGCGCGGCCGTTCAATGGCTTCGAGATGGTTTGGGAATAATTCAGTCTGCGGATCAATCTGGGATTCTGGCTCAACAGGCAGACATCAATCAACAGGTTTATTTAGTGCCTGCCTTTACAGGATTGGGAGCACCATGGTGGGATGCAGAAGCTCGCGGTGCACTGTTCGGTATAACACGGGCCACTGGGCCCGCAGAAATCTCAAAGGCAACTTTGGAATCTGTCTGTTACCAGACGCTCGACTTATTGAACGCTATGCGTGCTGATTGCAGTGAAGTTTTAGACACTGTATTGCGTGTCGATGGTGGCATGGTTGCAAGCGACTGGACTATGCAAAGATTGGCAGACATTCTTCAAGCGCCAGTAGATCGGCCAGTCATTACCGAAACTACAGCCTTGGGCGCAGCATGGCTGGCTGGGTCAAAAGCTGGGGTATGGCCTGATCAAGAGGGATTTGCGAAAAACTGGAAATTAGATCAGCAGTTTTGCCCACAAATAACTACTGAGCAGAGAGATCTAAAGGTTAGCGGTTGGAATAAGGCTGTTGGGAGCTTGTTGAGCAATAGTGCTAGTTAACTTAAGATAGTTACATGCAAATTATTCAAGGAAGAGCACTTTGGCCGGTAAATATCCGCAAAAAATAAGATCATTACCCCTATTCGATGGGCATTTTGATGCCTACAAATTGCAAGCACAACAGTGCGATGTACTGTTCGCCAATTATTCTGCTAACACATTCATACCTGTTCATAGGCATGACACCGACAACTATGGCGTTATCACCCGGGGCGAATTGCTTTTAACCATTGATGGCGTAACTACCGGTTACGGTATTGGCGATTGGTATCATATCCCGGCGAATGTTGAGCATTCTGCACGATTTGAAACTGAAACTGATGAAATTGAGTTTTGGTTTGAAACTGATTCAAAGGATTAAGTTTCTGAGAGCATAGGTCGACGGATACTCCAGCATGCCTTAACTCAGTGTATAGGCATATGAAGTGCTACCCACTGCGCTTAAGTAAATAGGCTCCCAAGACTGCGCAGAGGATAATGGGGACAAGAACAGCAATAATAGGAAAAATATTAAACACAATACTTAACGGTCCTAACATGTCCTGCACTAGGCGGAAACTTATGCCGAAGAGTACGCCAACAAAAACTCGATAACTCATGGTTGCCTCACGCAGCGGGCCAAAAACAAACGAGATTCCTACCAACACCAAGCCAATTACTGCGAATGGATGTAATACTTTGTCCCAAAAAGCTAACTTGTAACTGGCAGCATCAGAATTTCGCTGTTCTAAAAAATCAATATACTCGTACAACGTTCTTATTGACAATGAATCTGCCGGCAAAATATTCAGAGTCAAAACCTCTGGTGTGAGCTCAGTGAACCACTGACGGGTAATAAATTTGTGCTCATTTGTGGACTGCTT
The DNA here is from genome assembly GCA_963999835.1 of uncultured Cellvibrionales bacterium. Classification (GTDB taxonomy): domain Bacteria; phylum Pseudomonadota; class Gammaproteobacteria; order Pseudomonadales; family Porticoccaceae; genus HTCC2207. The sequence goes on from CAXEWB010000148.1 coordinate 2,942, forward strand.
CGAAAAAGTTGTACTTGAGACATTCTCTTCTACCCAATAGTCATCTGTTGCATTGTAGGTAGCTCGGGAGGAGAAACTCGTTTCGATTAAGCGTCGATTATCGTCGAACTGAAAACGTGTTACCCCGAACAAAACACCGCCAGGAAAGACCGCGTTAAAGTGCATATACTCGTTACCCTCACGCTTCCAGAAACCAGAAGCAGTATCTAGGCCGGACTCACCTTTGCGCAAATAATCTCTTCGACTGTC
>CAXEWB010000149.1:0-3205 GCA_963999835.1 uncultured Cellvibrionales bacterium
GGGCTTACAAAGCAAGTGCTCTCAGTTGGAATGTGTGAGGCTAAAATTTTTAGCTGCTCTGAATCAATTAAGGCATCAGGATTATATTTTGGCACGCAACCCTTCATTCTTTTTACGGGTGCGTGTCGGATTAAAAATAATTTTAATGTCTTGTTCAAATCTAAAGTCTTAAAGATAACGTTAAACCGAATAAAAATATCATTTCACTTACAAACGCAGTTGCCCCTATAACATCACCGGTAAGACCACCAATTTTTTGTGATGACATCCGACCAAATAGAATAACTATTACCAACACGAAAATTGTTCCAACCAATATTCCAAGTAAAGGAAAAACAATAATTAATGGTACAAACCAAATTATCAGTGCAATGATAAAGTTTTTAGTAGTAACTGGTTCTATAATACTGCCAGTTTTTGAAAATACAGAGGTATCAAAATAATTTCTTATTATAATTATTGCAAGTTTGCCTGTGGCAAAACCGAAAGCTAAAATAACCATGAGAGAGTAACCTAGTTCCACCAGGCTTAGAGCTACTCCCACTCGAAATAAAAATCCTAAGATTAATGCTGCTGTTCCATAAGTACCTAGTCGGCTGTCATGCATTATTCTATTAATTGTCTCTGCCGAGCCTCCCGCTCCGAATCCATCGGCCATGTCAGCCAGACCGTCTTCATGGAAGGCTCCTGTCACTATTACACTAAAAATTATGGCAGTGACACAAGACAAGAAAATTGGTAGTTCCATGTAAATACAAAGATCGCCTACAATTCCAGACAAAACTCCAACCAATAGCCCTATCAAAGGAAAAGACCAAGATGCTCTTGTCAGATCTGGTGGTTCAGTTGAGAAGAAACTCCATTTTACCGGTATTCTAGTAAATAACATTAAGGCCGCAAACAGATCAACAATATACCTATTATGTAAAAATCTTATCATAGGTCTAATTCTGAGAAACTTTAGCATCGGCAAATGTCGCCATTCCATTATGAGTGGCTATAGCCGCTTTAAGTATAAGGGCCGCGGTAGCAGCACCACTAGCCTCTCCGAGTCTTAGTTTCAAATCTAATATCGGTTCTTTCTTAAGAATATCTAAAATTTTGGCATGACCTGGCTCCGTAGACAAATGCGAGATCAGACAGTGGCTTAACATTCTGTTATCAAAGAGCAATAAAGTTGATGCCGCCGCAGTACATGTAAAGCCATCTAAGAGAACTGGAATAGACCTGACTCTTGCGGCAACTACAGCACCGGCAATTGCCGAAAGCTCCCGCCCCCCATAGCAAGAAAGCAGTTTTACAGTATCAGTAAATTTTTTACCATGCAATTTAAGTGCAATTTCGATTATATTTTTTTTGTTTGAAACCTGTTGTTCGGTTAACCCAGTACCGCATCCAGTCATTGCCGTCACTGATTCACCAAAAAGTGCGCAAGAAATCGCAGTCGCAGATGAAGTATTAGAAATTCCCATTTCACCTAGAACTAACAAATCACATTGTTGAGGCACTGAATCAAAACCTAATTGCATCGCAGAAACAACCTCGTTTTCATCCATTGCTTTTTGCTCAGAAAAATCTCTTGTAGGTTTCTCTAATTCTATAGGAACTACTGTTAATTTTATGTCTGCTAACTTACATAATTGATTTATCGCAGCACCTCCTGATCTAAAATTTTCAACCATTTGAGCTGTAACTTCTGATGGATAGGCAGAGACACCTTTAATTGCTATGCCATGATTACCTGCAAATATCAAGCAATATGGGTTTTCTATTGTTGGCCTTATTTTTTTTTGCCAACCAGCCATCCAGATAGCTAAGTCCTCTAATTTACCCAAACTCCCGATTGGTTTGGTTAATTGATTTTGTAAGTCTCGAGCGCTCTTGGCAATTTGAGCGTCAAATTCTGGCACTGCTATATTGCCATTAAAAAATTTTCTGATTTCACCGCTCCGTAACATTTCTCACTCTTTATACTTTGCAACCACAGTTTTTAAACTTAGTATACTTCCTAATAGGCTCGTCTACATGCCAGCTCAAATGTCATACTATTCAATGATAATTTTAGGAAAATATCCGGATTCTATTAGCAACTTTTTCAACTTAATTGCAATTTTATTTATTTACTAAATGAACTTTGCTTTAGGCTTAGTTTTTCAATCAATTGCTGCAAAGCTTTATTGGAATAAAAGAACAAAAAACTGAAAAAAATTGTTGCTGCTAGGGTTTTCTTGAAAAACGGAAATCCCATTATGAAACATTGCAAAAGCCCTTGTAAATCAGGAGAATATGGTTTTTGAGTTATAATATTTATCCCGCCAGACAAAAAATAACCTAAGTCCGACATTAACCACTGACACACGCTAACTGAAGTCGCGCCAAATAATAACCACATAAGTGTTATTTTTTTACTAAGTAATGCGCCAATATGAACTGATATTAAGATCGATCCATACACCCAAATCCAGCCAGGATAGAATAAAGCAGAACTACTTCCATTTGCGTAATTCATATAGAGGAAAATATCGCTCAGAAACAAAACCATTAAAGGTATTGTGTATCTTAATTTTTTCGACGCTATTTGAGCACCAGCAAAAAAAGCGATTGCCCAGAGAGGGCTGAAGTTGGCAGTGATGTCATCATTACCTGGAATGATAAAGGCTCTATATAAACTTGCAATTAAAATAATAGATATCACAATAACTAAATTAGAGGTTTTTTTTAACATTTAGCTTATTATCATCTCAGTTTTGATCAAAGTAATTATATTATATAATAGTAATGGATTTCGAATACTTTTAACATATTCAATCAATAGACCAATCTAATTTTTAGTAAGAGATATAAGAAAGCCAAGATTATATAGTGTTAGTAATCTGGGGTCCCCGCCCCTTCAGGAAATAACGGTAGGACCTATCGGAAAAGTTTTAAGATTAGTTATCAATAAATACTTAACTTAGTATCTAAAATACTTAACTCTTATCGTGATATCATCTACAATTAAATAAGCAATATAGCTACGGCGTTTATAGAGTATTGATTTAGATAGGTTTGGTAGTTTTAGAGCAGGGGACTGAAAATCCCTGTGTCGGCAGTTCGATTCTGTCCCTAGCCACATTTCCTTACCTTAATCAATAACTTAAAAACTCTACCAATCTGATTTTACACGATGAATCGAACACAGGTAGTTGGTACATTTCTCCTCATA
>CAXEWB010000150.1:0-1542 GCA_963999835.1 uncultured Cellvibrionales bacterium
ACGCCTGTTATCTGCGTCGTGGAGGCATAGATATAAATCCCTTCCGTAGCACCTGTCATATCAGGCCTCCCGTCAGCTATCGCCAAGTACGACAGTAAAATTGCATTGCTAACACATTGAAAATGGGACTAGCTCAGCCCAGTCCTCAAATAGTCTGCTAGTAAATGTGCCGCCTGTTTTTTGCTGTTTTGATGCCTGGTAATTAAGCTAATGCCCACGTCACCCAAATCGGGTAAGCGTGCTGAAACTGGAAGTATTTTTAGGTTTTCGGGCACGGTGCTTCGAGCCAAAACGGTGACGCCCAAGCCCTCTTGTATGGCTTGTTGAATGCCGGTTAGATCAGGAATATTGTAGATAATTTGCCAAGATTGATTGATATCATTTAGTGTTTTAATTGCTCTATCGCGATAAATGCAACCCTGGGGTGCAACGATTAGTGGTACTGAGGGCGATATATGAGGATTGTATTCGGTGCTTGAAACCCAGACTAGTTTGTCAATTTTTACTTGAGTTTCTGCATCCTCTAGCTGAGGATTGTTTTGAAGTGCCAAAATTATATCGTGACTGGCGCGACCTGTTTTTGAAAGAAGTGTTTTGCTCAATTGACAGTTTACCTCTAGAGTCACATTGGGATAGGCTTTAGCAAAACGACCGACAATTTTTGGTAGTAATACGGTTGCGAACTCACTGGGTATGCCAAGTCGAATTTTTCCTATAACAGTGCTTTTAGAAAATTCACTTATAGCCTGATCGTTGAGTGTTAGAATTTGATTGGCATAGTCAAAAAACTGCTCACCGGCACCTGATAGCTCAATTTTTTTTCCCTCTCGAATTATCAGTGTTTCATCTAATAACTTTTCTAGACGACTGATCTGAAGACTTATAGCTGGTTGTGAGCGACCGAGCAATTCACCAGCCTTAGTGAAGCTTTTAAATTGGGCTACTGTGATAAATGCTCGCAGTAATTCCATCGGAAGATTCTTCATAACTCTGTCATTTTATGCATTTAGATTATTAATGAAGCTATTATATCTATTAATTTAACTAATTTCATAAGGGGGAGTAGTATTAGGCTTTCTGGTTGCAGTATGTCGCTATGTCGAAACAGTCCGGCCCACACAAAACAGCTTTCTACGACCATCATTTACAGGGTGGCGCTAAAATGGTCGACTTCGCTGGTTATGCAATGCCGGTTCAGTATCATCAGGGTATTATCGACGAGCACCTGCATACTCGAACTCATGCTGGTTTATTTGATGTCTCACATATGGGACAGTTGGTTGTCAAAGGTCCTTCCGCCCAACAGGGTTTAGAAAAATTATTGCCCATAGATCTGGATTCTCTAGCGATTAATCGTCAGGCCTACACGTTTTTTACGACGCAACAGGGCACCCTGCTTGATGATCTAATAATTACTCGATGGGATGATGAGACCTTCTTCATGGTTGTTAACGGTGCTTGCAAACAACAGGATTTCGACCACCTCAAGGCACATCTACCTAGTGTCAACATATCGTTTATGCATAATCAGGGCCTGTTGGC
>CAXEWB010000151.1:0-8416 GCA_963999835.1 uncultured Cellvibrionales bacterium
GCCATGAGATACTTTATAGGCCTTTTCCAGCGCCATTCTAGTCACAAAATCAACTGCAGCCTCATCCTTGAGGCAGGTCTCGTCAATATGCGCTGGTTCGATCAAAAAACGAACACCGAGTTGCTGTAAAAGCTGTGAACGTCGAGGTGAAGCAGAGGCAAGAATTAAGTCATCAACATACACATCAAATACCCATTGGCAGAATGATCTGGGCTAATTGTGTAAGCGGTAAATTTTACCAACTAATTTATCTAGGGGTATCCAAAATAAGCCGGAAATTACCGCAACAAAAGGAATATGCTGCCAAAATATGGGTAGATTTGCCCATGCGCTGGCTACCACTTTCAATAACTCTACAAAAACCACCAGTAATGCAACCGCAAAAATACGCTGTATTAATGAAAGGTAGGCAATCATGGGATGTAATAAGTTCACTAGTGCACCACAGAGGGTAAATAGCAGAACGTTTGCACCAAGCGTTGATCCGAATATTAAGTCAGCACAAATTCCAATCATCACTGAAAATTCAATACCATATTCATTAGGAAAGTACAGCATCCAAACAATCATGACCAGCAGTAAAAAATTGGGTTTCCAGAAGAGCCAGTTTCCAGTAACAGGTGTGAGCTGCATGATGATGGCCACAAATAGCATGATTAGCGTCAATTGCAGAAGGTTATAATTTGCCACTTGTCTCCCCGGCTTGCAGCGTAAAAACTAGTAGCAAATGCTTGCTACGGTCATGCTGTGCTGAAGGTTTAATTTTAATATCGACAAACTTTTCCCCGGGAGCGTGGTTTATCTGTGCAACAGTACCCACCGGATAACCCACTGGAAATCGGCCACCCAATCCAGAGCTCACCAATTGATCACCTTCCCTTATATCGGTAGTAGGTGACACGAAACGCAGCTTCATTTCGTTAAAATCTGAAGTTCCTTCGGCAATTGAACGCAAGCCATTACGCACAAGTTGAACCGGAAGAGCGTGATTTAGGTCAGTGATCAACAAAACTTGACTATGGCTGTTGAAAACCTGTGTCACCTGACCCATTAAGCCCATTGCATCAAGTACTGGCTGGCCAATAAATACGTTATCCTCTGCGCCTCTGTCAATGGTAATTGTATGATTGCGCGGATTTGGAGAAACACCTATAACTTCAGTGACAAGCACACTATCAATCAATAATTCTGACGCATTTAATAGTTGACGCAGTCGCATGTTTTCGGCCGCCAGATCTGCACTTCGCTGTAGCTTCCCTTTCAGTATTAAACGCTCTTTTTCAAGACTGACATTTTTTTCCTCTAACTGCGATCTGGAGGTCGTATTTAAGGCCACCCATTCTTTGATACGAATGGGTACATTTGATATCAATTGGAGCGGGTATGTAATTTTGTGTAAATAGTGGCGGGTTGATTCAAACCAAGGTGTGTAGGAATCAAAAATAAACAGTAAGATCCCCAAGAAAAGTGCAACAATAAGTCTGCGCCACCATGAGGATAAATTTTTTAGGATGTTTTTTATGGATTCGCTCCTAATACCTTAGAACTGAATGCGAAACTCATTTAAAGTACAAGCATTAACGTATTAGTGTACTTGAACCTTTACCACTCATCATCTCAAGCGCTTCACCGCCGCCTCTGGCAACACAGGTCAAAGGCTCTTCGGCCAGAATAACCGGTATACCCGTCTCAATCGATAACAAGCGATCCAAGTCTCTAAGCAATGAGCCTCCACCCGTTAGAACAATGCCCATCTCGGCAATATCTGATGCTAGTTCGGGAGGCGATTGCTCCAACACACGTTTTACTGCTTGTACAATACCGGTCAGGGGTTCGTGCAGTGCCTGTAAAATCTCATCACTGTTCAAGATAAAACTTTTTGGCACTCCCTCGGCTAAATTTCGTCCTCTAACTTCCATTTCTCTGACCTCGGTAGAACGATAAGCTGTACCAATTTCCATCTTTATTCGCTCTGCAGTGGTATCACCTATAACACTGCCATATTTGCGGCGAATAAATCCACAAATAGCCTCATCGAAACGGTCTCCACCAATACGTACGGAGTCAGAAAAAACCACCCCATTTAATGACAATATTGCAATTTCAGTGGTACCGCCACCAATATCGACGACCATGGAGCCCACTGCGTCTTCAACTGGGAGTCCTGCTCCCAGCGCCGCAGCCATTGGCTCTTCAATTAAAAATACTTCTCTAGCACCAGCACTAAATGCAGATTCCTCAATAGCTCGCTTCTCAACCTCGGTAGCTGTACAGGGTACACAGACCAAAACACGAGGACTTGGCGGCATTAAGCTTTCAGAATGTACTTTTTTGATAAAGTGTTGAAGCATTTTTTCAGTGACCTGAAAGTCCGCAATAACACCATCTTTCAAAGGGCGGATAGCAGTTATATTGCCCGGCGTCCTACCCAACATACGTTTGGCATCGACACCAACAGCCTCAACTTTTTTCTCGCCATACTGCTGACGAATTGCTACTACGGAGGGCTCATTTAGAACTATGCCCTGCTCAGGCACATAGATAAGCGTGTTTGCAGTACCGAGATCAATCGAAAGATCTCTGGAAAAGAGACCTAAAATTCTTTTAAATACCATGTTCAAAATCCACCAGAAAACTGTTAACTGACCAAGCAACTAAGTGCCAATTGGCAGAAACTATCAGTTCATTGCGCTTAAGGCAAGTGTAAAAATTGTCATTTGATCTAGGGACCAGAACTTTCAAGAGAATTAGGCAGACAATCTTGTATGAATGGTATTGAAAAAAAGCCCTACAGAGTGAAAAACTAGTTGGTTATTCACACAATCGCTAAACTAAATGTTGCGGATGATGTAAAATCCGTTGCCTTACCAAAGGTTAGATTACAATCCATAACAGGGCTAGAATAAAAAGCTATGACCATTGAAAGAAAAACCATTGAAAATCTGGCGTCTCTGGCTCGAATAGCCATTGATGATAAGCAAATCGATGAGGTGTCACAACGGCTAAAAAGTGTTCTTGCCTTAGTGGATCAACTTCAGGCTGCCGACATCAGCGGTCTTGCCGATACTGTACAAATGGAGCAAAAACAACGCCTGAGAGAAGACAAGGTCAGTGAAACCGATCACAGAGAAGAACTTCAAGCTATAGCTCCAGACACTGAAAGCGGATTATTCTTGGTACCAAAAGTTATAGATTGACAAACGAGCATCTAAAAACAAAATGCATAATTTAACCATTGCCCAGATAATCCAGGGCCTTAAGGATAAGTCCTTCTCCAGCGCTGAAATTACCCAGCACCTACTAGCACGAGCAAAGAAATTAGATCAATCCCTAAATTCCTTGATAACCCTCACCGAGAGCGAAGCACTAAAAGCTGCTATTGCTGCTGATGAACGCTTAGCTCTGGGGAATGCGCCTGCTTTGTGTGGAGTACCAATAATCCATAAGGATATTTTCTGCACCAAAGGGGTACGAACTAGCTGTGGTTCTAGAATGCTGGATAATTTTATTCCGCCCTACAATGCCACGGTGGTAGAGAACTTTAACAACAGTGGTGCAGTAATGCTCGGCAAAAGTAACATGGATGAATTCGCCATGGGTTCTTCCAATGAAACCAGTTTTTACGGAGCAGTTAAAAACCCCTGGGCTATGGATTGTGTTCCCGGCGGCTCCTCTGGCGGTTCTGCGGCAGCAGTAGCAGCGCGTTTAGCTGCAGGAGCAACAGCCACTGATACCGGCGGCTCAATTCGTCAGCCCGCAGCGCTGTGTGGCATCACTGGATTAAAGCCCACATATGGTCGCGTATCGCGCTGGGGCATGATCGCTTTCGCCTCCAGTTTAGATCAGGGTGGCCCTATGGCTCGTACCGCACAAGACTGTGCCCTTCTACTCAACTGCATGGCAAGCTATGACAATAAGGATTCAACGAGCGCCAACATAGATGTGCCAAACTATACGTCTGCTATAGACAGCCCCCTTGCAGGGCTTCGCATTGGTATACCTGCGGAGTATTTCTCTGAAGGCCTACACCCAGGGACAGCTGAGGCTGTTCAACAGGCATTGGGGGAGTTTGAAAACCAAGGCGCCACTCTGGTTGATATAAGTTTACCTAACACAGGTTTATCCGTACCCGCCTACTATGTCATTGCACCAGCCGAAGCTTCAGCAAACCTATCCCGTTTTGATGGCGTTAAGTACGGTTATCGCTGTCAGGATCCAAAAGATCTGCAAGATCTCTACTGTAGAACCCGAGGTGAGGGCTTTGGTGAAGAGGTGCAGCGGCGAATTCTTATAGGCACCTATTGTCTTTCCGCTGGTTATTATGATGCCTATTACGGCAAAGCTCAGCAGGTGCGTCAACTGATTCGACAGGACTTTGTTGACGCATTTAACGAGGTCGATCTGATTATGGGCCCAACCTGTCCATCGCCTGCATTTAAATTTGGTGCCAAAGGCGATGACCCTGTGGCCATGTATCTTGAAGATATCTATACCATATCGACCAATCTTGCAGATCTACCTGGTATGTCTGTGCCCTGCGGTGTGGTTGATGGCAAACCTGTGGGTCTTCAAATCATTGGCAAACACTTTGATGAAATACGAATGCTGAATGCCGCCCATCGCTATCAACTGGCCACTGACTGGCACAATTTAGTGCCGGAGGGTATTAGCGAATGAAATGGGAGACAGTCATTGGCCTTGAAGTACATGTGCAACTAGCCACTAAGAGTAAAATTTTTTCTGGTGCTAGTACCGCTTTTGGCGCCGAGCCCAATACTCAAGCCTGCGCAATTGATCTAGCGCTTCCGGGAACTCTCCCAGTTGTAAACCAACAGGCGATTGATTATGCAATTATGTTTGGCTTGGCCATTGATGCAGACATTGGTAAAACCTCCGTATTTGAGCGCAAAAATTATTTCTACCCTGATCTGCCCAAAGGTTATCAAACCACACAACTCGATAAGCCTATCGTTGGTGCGGGTAACGTAGCCATAATGCTGGACGATGGAAGCACTAAATCAATACGCATTCATCATGCACACCTTGAGGAAGATGCAGGCAAATCATTGCATGAGGGTAATTTTCGCTCTGGCGTATCAGGCATTGATCTCAATCGTGCAGGAACCCCATTAATTGAAATAGTCTCCGAACCGGATATGTGCAACGCTCAGGAAGCGGTGGCCTTCGCAAAAAAATTACACAGTATTGTGACCTCACTTGGAATCTGTGATGGTGAGATGTCTCAGGGCAGTATGCGCTTTGATGTCAATATTTCTGTTCGCCCTGAAGGCGTTTCAGCGTTAGGCACCCGCACCGAGACAAAGAACCTCAATTCCTTTAAGTTTATGGAGGAAGCTATTCATCGTGAAGTTGAGCGTCAGATCGAACTAATAGAAGATGGTGGCGAGGTTATCCAAGAGACAAGACTTTACAATGGTGAAACGAGAACAGCGCGCGCTATGCGCAGCAAAGAGGAAGCCAATGATTACCGCTACTTCCCCTGCCCTGATTTGTTGCCAGTTGTGGTTACTGATGAGCATATTCAGCGACTAAAGGACCAACTTCCTGAACTGCCTGATGCCCGCCAAGCGCGCTTTGTCACCCAGTATGAACTGACTCAATACGATGCTACTGTTTTGGGAAGTGATTCTAAGGTGGCCAGTTTTTTTGAGCAGACTGTGAATCAATCTGCCAACGCGAAATTAAGCGCTAATTGGGTTGCCGGTGAATTGAGCGCACGACTTAACGCAGACACTATCAGCATAGATAAAAGTCCTGTGACACCTGAACAGCTAGCAGGGCTCATTAAACGTATCACTGATAACAGTATCAGTGGCAAAATGGCCAAACAGGTATTTGAAGCCATGTGGGCCGGTGAGGGCGATGCCGATCAAGTTATTGAGGCCAAAGGTCTAAAACAGGTGTCCGATAGTGGCGCACTGGAAACTATGGTGGATGAAGTTTTGAGTGCTAATCAGGCCATGGTGGATGACTATATCAGTACTGACCCTGATAAGCGTAAGAAAAAACTTGGCGGCTTTATGGGACAGATCATGAAAGCCTCTAAGGGTCAGGCAAACCCACAACAGGTCAGTCAGATCCTAGTGCAAAAATTAGACAAACTGGTTTAGAACAACCCTTGAGCAAATCATGTCGATAAGAAAAGATAAACAAAAAATTCTTGGCGAAGTGTTTGACGATGAAAGAGTCAAAAGTTTCCTCTACTCCCTGCCCCCTGATGGTGTCAATTCTGACTTCCATCTATTGGAGAAGGCATACCGCAGCATGAACATTGAAAATTTTGTCACATTTCTAAGTTTTTTTAAAAAGGCTGGTCATGATGTCAATGCTAAGAATGCAGAGGGTTTATCATTAGTAGAGATTATTCAGCAACATGGAAATAGTACTCCTTACAGAGAAGCACTTATCAACGCAGGTGCAGATGTATGAAATTTAACCGAAGCACGCTTAAAACGGTGTTCGGGTATTACCTGACGCTGTTGGAAAAGTGGCTCGGCAAAAGCCTTAAAAGAGACAAACTCCAGTCGATCTTCAACTACCTGCCCATTAGTTCCCATCTGACCACATCAGGTCAACCCACAGCAGAACAATTTAAAACCATCGCTAACAACGGATTTAAATTAGTTATTAACTTGGCGCCCCATGGCACTGAGAATGCTGTAGATAATGAGGCTGATATAGTCACATCTCTAGGTATGCAATACATCAATATACCCGTCAATTTTGATGATCCACAGCAACAGGATTTTGAGCAATTTGCTGCCACTATGGAGGCTTCAAAAGGGAACAAGATCTGGGTTCACTGCGCAGCCAATATGCGTGTCTCATGCTTTGTATTCCTTTACAGAACGACTATCTTAGGTGAAAATTCTGCTCGGCCAGAAATCGATCTAAAAAAGATCTGGGAACCTTTCGGCATATGGCAAAGTCTAATAAGTAGACAATAAACTCAACCAAAACATACGAGGACATAACAATGAAATTTCTAGATAACTATCAAGAACACACCTATGCACTTTTGAGAATAGTTGCCGGTTTCCTATTTCTCTGGCATGGCACAGTAAAGCTCCTTAACTACCCATTGGTCTATCCCCATGGTCCGCTTACTGCCCTCTCCACCACTGCCGGTATCATTGAATTGGTGGGAGGAGCACTTATCATGATCGGACTGTTGACTCGCCCAGCAGCCTTTATCTGCAGTGGCACTATGGCAGTGGCCTATTGGAAGGTTCATGCTATGAAATCATTCTTTCCCATCATAAACAACGGTGAGCTTGCCGCTCTATACTGTTTCACATTTTTGTATATTGCTGCTCGAGGTGCTGGTATCTGGAGTATTGATAACCGCTGAGAATATTGATGCCACGGATGCAAAAAAAATCAAATCTGCCCAGCAAAACCTGCGCTGTTTGTGAGCGACCCTTTGTGTGGCGAAAAAAATGGGCGCAGGTTTGGACGCAGGTAAGATACTGCTCGCAGCGATGCAGAAGCCAGGCTCGTCAGCGTTCAAAGATCACCTGATAACTTATGCGCCAGTACAACCAATCAGAATGGGATGTAATTGTCATCGGCTCCGGACTTGCGGGGCTGTGTGCGGCAGATAACCTATGCCAAGCTGGTTGTTCAACCCTTTTGATTGATAAAGGTCGAGGTCCAGGTGGCAGACTCGCAGGGCGGCGCATTGCAGACGCTTGTTTTGATTATGGCGCACAGTTCTTCACAGCGAGGTCTCCTCGCTTCAAGGACTGTGTTGAACAGTGGATTAAAGCCGGTGTAGTCAAAGAGTGGTATAGCAGCTATCCCGGAAATCCCAATAGCCACTCCAGATACCGTGGAGCCCCCACCATGACTGCAATCGCCAAGCATCTGGCACAGGGCAAAAATTTACTGCAATCAACTCGTGTCGAGCGCCTAGTTCAATGTCATAAGGGCTGGGAAGTGCACACTGATGACGGACAATCACTAATGACCAAGGCAGTATTGATTACCTGCCCAGTGCCACAAGCCTTAAGTCTCTTATCAAGCAGTGCTATCAGTCTCCCCGAATCAATTCAAAAGCGACTTGAACGTATCAGCTATGAGAGCTGTATAGCTGTGATGACGATTCTGGATGCCCCCTCCGCTATTTCACCACCGGGCGCACTTTATTTAGATCGGGGTCCTATTGCTTGGATCAGCGATAATCAACAGAAAAAGGTCTCTAAAATACCTGCAATTACCATCCATGCCAGTGCTGAATATAGCCTAAAGAAGTTTGATCAGGATCGGCAAAAGGTGGGTCGGGAACTAATAGATCTGGCTCGACCATTTATTGGTAATGCGTCAGTTGTTGATTGCCATGTCCATGGTTGGCGTTACAGCAAACCTGTGACCGTGGATCGTAGTGAAAGTATAC
>CAXEWB010000152.1:0-4592 GCA_963999835.1 uncultured Cellvibrionales bacterium
AGTAAAAGGGATTATCCTGCACTTGCCACTCGGGGTGCCACTGCACTGCCAAGGCAAAGCTAGATGCACTAGGAACAGAAACTGCCTCGATTAAGCCGTCTTCTGCAACCGCCTCTATCTGCAGTCCTTCGGCAAGCTGATCAATACCTTGACCGTGTACCGAATTAACCAGGGGGCGGAGGGCCTCATAAATAGAAGCGAGCACACCGCTAGGTTGAACGGCGACTGCATGGCTGAAACCATATTGCACATCAATGGGAGCAGTTTTATCTTCACGGTGGTCAGATAACCCTTCAACCTCATGCACTCGCTGATGCAAACTACCCCCAAGAGCCACATTCAGCTCCTGCAAACCACGACATATACCCAGCATGGGAATACCTGCAGAGAGAATCTGCGGAATCAGAGAAAGGTTGCTGCGATCGCGTTCAGGATCAATATGATCTTCACCAGGCAGGGGCTGTTGATTATAGTAATGAGGTTGGATGTTGCTGTAACCCCCAGTCAACAGCACGCCATCTATACACGCGAGAAACTCTTCAACAGCGAGATTATCACCCAGAGCAGGTATTATGGTGGGAATACAATTAGCCCCTAGGCTTACTGCCGTTAAATACTTTTCACCTGCGGAATGAATTGGGTGCAAACCACTGAGAGTTCGATCTGCAGTTACTGCAACCAATGGTTTTCTTTCACTCAACCCCTTTTTCCTCCTAAAACTATTCTAGCCATTTATTTTTTTGTTGCCAGACTGTTGTCAGCTAATTAGAACCCTTCAACACCAGTGGGTATGCCAGGATAATCGCCTACCCAATCACTCCCCTTATTGACTCTATCAATTGCCTCTTCAACTCGGTCTAGTGCTTGCATAAATACTTGCTGATTCATATTGAGTGCCGGGTACATTCTAAGGGTCGATTCTTCGTTGCATATGGCCCAGACACCATTGATCAGTAATTCATTGCGTACTGTCCGCGCAACCCATACACTATCAATAGCCTTATCGGGATGACGAAATGCGATACCCATCAGCAACCCTAGACAGCGCACCTCACTGACTATTGGATATTTTTCCGCCCAATCGGCCATTCGCTGCTGAGCCAAGGTAGCCAAATGTGCTGCGTGATCAACGACGCCATCACGCTGGTAGATCTCGAGGGTTTTTAGACCCGCCGCACAGCCAGCCGGTGTGCCTGCGAAGGTACTGCCTGCAGTAGCTCTCGGGTTGTCACCCAAAATATCATCGCGCGCTGCTACCCCAGCACAGGGTTCAATGCCACCACTGAGGTTTTTACCCACCACCAGAATATCGGGCACCGTTTCATAGTGCTCTACACTCCACATTCGCCCTGTCCTACCTAGGCCAGTCAGTACCTCATCTGCGATCATAAGCCAGTCATATTGATCGCAAATTCGGCGGATACCCTGCAAAAATTTCTTCGAGGGTATCCAATTTCCACCCTCTGCCAGTCCAGGTTCTACCAGTATTGCAGCGATATTTTCAGCCGGTGCTATAAAATCCGGAATATGCGTTTGTAGATACCAAAGACAGTAATCTACATATTGCTCGCGACTCATATCTGCGGGAATCTGCTCTGAGTAGGGGTATGGCGCTTTTATTACACCCCCAGTCCAAGCTTCCATAAACAGATTATTGTCACTGGAATAGCCACTGATCATCTTAGTCCCAAGACCCTCACCATGAAACGCCGAGGTAAAGCTAATAATATGACGTCTCTGTGTATGGCACAGGGCAAGATGTACCGCTGATTCAACTGCCTCGGTACCAGACACTTCAAAGCTAAAGCGCGGCAACTGCTTGGCGGGCATAATCTCGGCCAGCTTTTCAGCTAATTCAAAACGCAGCGGATGCTCCCAATGATAACCCCAGCGCTGATGAGCCAAATGCACCGCTTCAATAATCTCCGGGTGACAGTTACCCAGAGGGTTGGTGGCCCAGCCATTTTGAAAATCGATAAAGCGATTGCCATCTAGATCCCAGATATAATCACCCTCAGCTCGGCCGATAATAATCTGTGCTGGGGCAGCAAACCCCTTTTTAGCGGCCTCTTTGCTTGTGCGCTCATAGCGCTTACCATTGCGAAATAACCGCTGCCCTGCCTGCAGGTATTGCTGCGTCTTCTTACCGGGCAATTTATAAGCCATAGCTGCCGCCTGTTGGTTTATTCAAACACCACTGTTTTATGACCGTGTACCAAAACCCTATTTTGAAGATGGTTGCGCAGTGCTCTTGCAAGTACCAGTTTTTCCACATCTTTTCCCAAACGTACCAGATCATCTTTATTTTGACTATGGCTGACACGTACCACGTCCTGCTCAATAATTGGCCCCTCATCTAGATCTTCGGTGACATAATGACTGGTCGCTCCAACCAACTTAACACCTCGCTCATAGGCTTTGGCATAGGGGTTTGCACCGATAAATGAAGGCAAAAAGCTATGGTGAATATTAATCATACGGTTTTTATATTTGGCACACATATCAGGCGGAATAATTTGCATATAGCGAGCCAGTACAACGGTATCTGCCCTATGGGCGTCAATAATGTCAGTCATCTCAGCAAAGGCTGCAGCCTTGTTTTCCTTATCCACTGGAACATACTTAAAGGGTATATCATGCCACGCCACCATCGATCTGAGATTTTCATGATTGGAAATAACACAGGGTATGGCGCAATTTAGTTCACCACTGTGCCAACGGTGCAACAAGTCAGCCAAACAGTGAGACGCATGGCTGGCCAGCAATACTACATTTTGTGGCTCCATTGAATCGTGGATGGCCCAGCGCATCTCGTAACTGCTTGCCAACTCGGAGAATTCTGCACGAAATTGATCAAGACCTATAGTGAGGGAACCTGCCCTGATTTCATTGCGCATAAAAAACCAACCCGTCTCTGGGTCAGCATGATAATTTGACTCCACTAACCATCCGCCATGATCGGCAACAAACTGACTGACCGCAGCGACAATACCCACCTTATCGGGGCAGTGAATAACTAGTCTATAGGTGTGATTTTCAGCTTTGCTCATTTTTTTCCTCTACGTTAAATCAGATCCATCATGCGGTAGTACAACATGCCAAGGGCAACAATACTGCCACCAAATTCCCTACCAAAGGGAATTCGGTGATGTTTTACGCGATCAAATATATCCATCTTTTCAAAGGTGCCACTGATAGCTTCAGCAACCACCTCACCGGCCAGATGAGATACATTGACACCGTGCCCAGAGTAACCCATGGCATAAAATACATTACTCTCAAGGCGCCCTATCAGGGGCACGCGATTAACTACGATACCTATATGTCCCCCCCATTGGTAGTCAATACGCTTAAGCGCTAACTGGGGGTATATCTGTTTCAAACGAGGAAACATGGTTTTTTTAATGTCTTTGGGGTCGCGCCCAGAATAATTACAACGCCCACCAAATAGCAGTCTTTTATCTGCCGAGAGGCGGAAATAATCTACCACTTCATTCATATCGCAGACGGCTAAATCCTGTGGATTAATGTCTGCAACCTCGTCTTCCGTCAATGGTTCAGTAGCGATGATATAGGTTCCTGCAGGAAAAACTAAACCAGATAGACGCTTTTCTTCAAGGCGATGATACGCATTACCAGCGAGCACTACAAAGTCTGCAGTCACTGAACCAGTTGCGGTTGTAACGTTGGGCTTTGAGCCATGGACTATTTGTTTGACTTCGCTATTTTCAAAAAGCTGCACTCCCAATGATTGCGCAGCCACAGCCTCGCCCAAACATAGATTCAATGGATGAAGGTGTCCATTTCGATTATTGATCATACCGCCTTTGTACATATCTGTACCTAACACATCAGGCATGTCTTGCTGGTCTAATAAACGCAAATGATCCTGCATACCATAGTCTATAAGCTCTTCATACCAGGCCTGTAAATCTTTAAGCTGTCGATTTTTGGGAGCCACATCAATGTAACCCTTTTTAAAGTCACATTGAATATTGTATTTTTTTACCCTCTGCTCAATAATTTCATGACCGCGATAGCCAAACTCGAACAATCGCTGAGCAAGCTCTTCTCCATGCAACTTGAGAAGCTTCGACTCACCATTAATACCGCCAATCAACTGCCCTCCGTTTCGACCAGAGGCACCCCAACCAATTAAGTTTTGCTCCAGAACCACGACTTTGTAGCCGCGCTCAGCGAGCGTTAGGGCTGCAGAGATTCCGGAAAAACCACCCCCGATAATGCAAACATCGGTCTGTATATCACCTTCCAAAGAGGGGAACTGGAGATTAGGCTGGTTGGCTGTAGCAGCATAATAGGAGGAGCAATGGCTGGGCATATCTTGGATTTACCATTAAGTTAGTTCAATTATAAAAAATATAAATCACTTGCCAAGGACTTGCATTGAGGCCATTATACAATCATATAAACAATTAAACAGCCATTTAAACCATCCTTAAACAAGGATCAACCCAAAAAGGGTATAGGCATAATGTCAAACAACTCACTGATTCAGCAAGAGCGTCGCAATCTATTAATTGATGCCACCATAACGGCCATTGCAGAGTACGGTCTATCTAAATTGACACTGG
>CAXEWB010000153.1:0-2819 GCA_963999835.1 uncultured Cellvibrionales bacterium
AGAGCAATGCGATCAGTCACAGTGGGATGACTTAATTAATAGTAATTTAAAGGGCGCTTTTTTTCTTACGCAAAAATTAAGCGCACTTATAAAAGATCAGCAGGGCTCTGTTATTAATATTTCAGATATGCATGCTCGACAAGCGCTGGCTAATCATCCAATTTACAGTATCGCGAAAGCAGGCAATATTGCCATGACTAAGACATTGGCTTTGGAATTGGCGCCCGAGGTCAGAGTCAATAGCGTGGCGCCCGGCGCCATTCTTTGGCCAGAACATGAGGAGGAGGATGTAGAAAAGCACCAGTCGGTCCTTAAGAATGTACCTATGGGGCGACTTGGGCAGGAGATGGATATTGCCCAGACAGTGTTTTTTCTCGCCGAGAATGCAACCTATATGACCGGTCAAACAATTGCCGTCGATGGCGGCAGTTCGACTACACTGTAAGTCTCTTTTAGGTATTTTTAAAGCAGTCTTTGATCCCATTGAAACTCTATGGGCCAGAGCTTCTGACTTTTTTTGTCAAATTCCCGCCAGTGCAGGCCGTAGCTTTTACCTGTGACTGGATGACTCTTATCCCGCGCTATTTGAGCCATTGGCTGCAACACAAAGGCATTTTTCAATACCTCATCTCGCGGCAAATCAATGCCATCGTGATGGCCCACAAGATCGTCCACTGTGAGTATATCAATATCTAAACTACGGGCACTGAAGCGCGGCGCACTGCGATCACGGCCATTGCTATCTTCAATCTGTTTCATGCGCATTGAAATTTCAGCGACAGGCATATCGGTCTCAATTCCCACCACCAAATTGTAGAAATTTTGACCTTTAAACCCTACTGCTTCACTCTCGTAAACACTGGAAATGTCAAGATCACCAAAGGTTGCCCGCAATTCATCTAAAGCCGCGCAAATATTTTTTTGAGGCTCAATATTACTGCCTAAACTGAGATAGATTATGGCCATTAAACTGGGATATCCGATGGCTTATTACCACGCTCAATTATAATACCTACGTCCTTTGAGCCACGCAGAGCTCCTGGCTTGCTAACCCGCAGTCGCAACCAGGGCACAGAAAACTCCTCTAGCACAATACGTGCTATTTCCTCCGCCATGCGCTCTACAAGCAAAAATTCACTTGATTCAATGAAGCTAATAAGGCGTTTGGCAACAGACTTATAGTCCAGAGCATGTTGAATATCATCCGTTTCAGCGGCTTTTTGAATATCGTGGGCCATTTGCAAATCTAAACTCACTACTTGCTTAACTTCTCGCTCCCAGTCGAAGATACCAATAATGGTCTCAATCCTCAGGTCTCGTATGTAAACAATATCCATCAGCCTATTACCTCTTTGGCACTTAAACTCGTTAACTGTTCTAGCGGCCAACGGGGTGTTATATCCAACGCCAGCTCACCGAACTGACCCGCCATTAAGCGCTGACAACCTGCGAAGGCAATCATGGCGCCATTATCTGTACAAAATTCATGGCGAGCATAAAAAACCTCACAATTCTCTCTTTTTAATAGCATTTCTAGCTTGTGACGTAGTCGCCTATTGGCAGATACACCACCCGCTATTACCAATATTTTGAGGCCTGTTTGTTTCAGTGCACGCTGGCATTTAATAATCAAAGTATCTACCACCGCCTCCTGAAAGCCGGCACAGATATCCGACACACACTGTTGATCGGGCAACACATCATCACCACGATTGTGGTCAATAAGATTGCGAGTAAAGGTCTTGAGCCCAGAAAAACTAAAGTCTAAGCCGGGTCTATCGGTCATGGGTCTGGGAAAATCAAACCTGTCTATTTGCCCTTTATCAGCTAAGGTAGCTAACACTGGGCCTCCAGGATAGTCTAAATCAAGCATCTTAGCCGTCTTATCAAAGGCTTCGCCGGCTGCATCATCTACTGATTCTCCCAATAACTGATAGTCTCCGATGGCATTCACTGAGACCAGTTGCGTATGACCGCCAGAAACCAATAGGGCGACAAAGGGAAAGGACGGAGGATTGTCCTCCAGCATTGGCGCCAGAAGGTGTCCTTCCATATGATGTATGCCAATGACAGGTATACCCAGCGCAAAACTCAGAGCAGTGGCCAAGGCACCCCCCACCATCAGTGCACCCATAAGACCGGGGCCTGCCGTGTATGCGATACCTTCGAGATCATCTTTTTTGATACCGGCATCATCAAGCAGCTTATCTAACAGGGGTAAAATTTTTCGTATATGGTCTCTGGAAGCCAATTCAGGCACTACACCACCATAATCAGCATGCAAAGCTACCTGTGAATAGAGTGTATGCGCCAAAAGTCCTGTCTCACTATCATAGATAGCAAGTCCGGTTTCATCACAGGAGGTTTCTATGCCTAATACCAGCATGGGGTTATTTTATCGCTCACAAGAGTTTTACAGACCACTCAGATACACCACATATGTAAAAGTGCAACTTTACTCCACACACATGCATCTGTGAACCCGTAGCAAAGAATATCGATCTTTTTATCATTGGGGCTGACTAGATATGGTCTAAACTGAAGGGAGTCAAAACTATAACTCTGAAAGAAATTTAGCAGTATTTATCAAGGAGGATAATTCATGCAAAGTAAACTTTTAATCACTGGAGTTAACGGTTATCTGGGGCTACATATGGTCATTCATGGCCTAAAGAAGGGCTATGCCATCCGAGGTACTGTACGTTCACAGAATAAAGCAAATGAATGCCTTAGCTATCTAAAAAGATTGCTCTCAGAACAACATCTAAGAAATTTTGAGATGGCAATTGTCGATTTAGCAGAACCCGCTGGATGGGATC
>CAXEWB010000154.1:0-4802 GCA_963999835.1 uncultured Cellvibrionales bacterium
CTGGGGATGCCTTAGTCATGGGTAATACGCCAACTGGATACGACCAACTTAAAGCCTAGATCTCCAGACTGCCCGGAAAGTTTTGTCGGTAAGTGATAGCCCTGTACTGACGTGTAATTAGAAAAAGACAACTGCCACCCCGCTTGGTTAAAGCGCTGGATCTTGCCATCCAAGTCAGTATGTGTATCAGTGGCTGGAGGTACATTTGGTGATGGTAATCCTCTTGCCCACCAACTTATGACATCTACGGGTATGGGCAGGCCAATAAGTTGCTGGCCAATTGCCTGAGGCGTGCCTCGGTAAGTCTTGGAGCCCTGCTTTACTTCAATCGAGTTTGAGTCACCTTCAGCAATCGCAGTCCCAGTGCCAAGTGGTCCACTGAGTTTAAGTTGGTAATTACGTTTATTTTGATACCACTGAAGATTGGCACTTGTCCCTTTTGTAGCTGATCGTATGCCTAATTTTCCCCGTAATTGCCACTTGTCAAGTGTTGCCAAACCCTTGATTGATGACTCAATGTCATCTGTTGCGGTCGTTTTATCAACCATTAAGTTACTGCAGGCGGATAAACAGAGAATGAAAATTGTCAGGCCGAGTACGGGGAGCTTTCTCATTGGGATATTTTCTTTGATATAGGCAACTAAGACAATCTTTATGTTGCAGCAATTCTCCTTTTGATGGCCACTCTAGTGTAAAATTGCGACCTGTTAAAAGCATTTGGTTAAATTTAACTAGTTGGATACGTTCACCTAAGGTTAGAGAATAGGGGCTGATAACTTTGGATATCATGGCATTTGGCATTAGCCATAAATTCGCCTCGGTAGACCTGCGCGGCCAGGTTTCCTTTGCGCCTGAGTCGGTTGTGGAAACACTTCAGACTGCAGTTGATGAACTTGGTTTATCTGAGATGGCGCTCTTATCTACCTGTAACAGAACAGAAGTTTATGCCGTTGGTGATGTAACCGATCAACAGTGGTTGGACTGGTTAGCAAATAGGAAGCATCAAACCACTGAGCGCCTACAGGATAGCTATTATTGCCATAGGAATCATGAAGCGATTCGCCATATGATCTGTGTGGCCAGTGGGTTAGATTCGCTGGTGGTAGGTGAGCCGCAAATTTTTGGTCAAATTAAGTCGGCCTATTCTGTTGCGCAAAAAGCTAAAACGGTTAAAACTCAGCTCAATATAGCCTTCCAATGGGCATTTGCAGTGGCAAAGAGGGTGCGCTCGGAGACGGCTATTGGTAAGAATCCAGTTTCTGTTGCCTATGCCTCGGTGGTTCTGGCGGAGCAAATTTTCTCAGATCTTAAAAATGCTAGCGCCTTATTAATTGGCGCAGGTGAAACCATAGAGCTAGTCGCGAAACACCTTTGTGACAAGCAAATTGGAACTATTACAGTGGCCAACCGGACGCTAGAGCGAGCTCAGGAACTGGCTGAAAATTTTTCTGCTGAGGCTATTTTACTGTCGGACATACCTGAGAACTTGCATTGTGCTGATATTGTGATTTCCTCAACTGCCAGTCAATTACCCATTCTCGGCAAAGGGGCAGTCGAGACAGCCCTAAAAAGGCGTCTACACCGGCCAATTTTTATGGTTGATGTCGCCGTTCCCCGTGATATAGAGCCGCAGGTAGAACAGTTAGATGATGTTTATTTATACACGGTTGATGACCTTGAAGAGGTGATTCAAGATAATATTAAAGCGCGCCAAAATGCTGCTGATTTAGCGCAGGATATTGTTGATCAAGAAATGCATAATTGGGCATCCAAGCAGCGCGAGCTAAAGGTCGTGGATACCATTCGAGCCTTTCGGGATAGTGTCGAGTCAATTCGCGATGCCGAAATTGCAAAGGCTCTGGAAGCCCTTGAGCGCGGTCAAGACTCCTCTCAGGTGATTAATACGCTGGCACGCAACCTCACTAATAAGTTATTGCACAAGCCGACCACCAAACTTAAACAGGCTGGGGAAGAAGGTCGTGAGGATGCAATCAGCATCACCCATGAACTGTTTGATTTGAATCAAAATAAAAATTAACTTAACTTAAATTAACTAGGCAAAAGTAACCGGCTATGAAGGCATCGATTTTAGGCAAGTTAGATACCCTTGAGGAACGCTATGAGGAAGTCGGTGTGTTGCTGAGTGATTCAGATATTATTGCTGATCAAGAAAAGTTTCGAGCACTCTCTAAAGAGTATGCAGAATTGGAGCCTGTAGCCAAAGCCTATGAAAGCTACCGCTCAGTTATCGATAATCTCAATGAATCGAAATCGCTACTAAAGGATGCAGACGCAGATATTCGAGCAATGGCAGAAGAGGAAGTTGAGAGTGCTGAATCAGAGTTGGGTGATCTGGAACTGACCTTGCAGCGACTGTTGTTACCCAGGGATCCCAATGATGAAAAAAATGTGTTCCTTGAAATTCGTGCCGGTACAGGCGGTGATGAGGCGGCTATCTTCTCTGGTGATCTATTTCGCATGTACAGCAAGTTTGCCGAAAGTCAGCGCTGGAAGTTAGAGGTGATCAGTCAAAGCGATGGTGATCACGGTGGCTTTAAGGAAATCATTGTTAGAATTGTCGGTCGGGGTGTTTACTCCAAGCTTAAGTTTGAATCAGGCGCTCATCGGGTGCAGCGGGTACCGGAAACCGAATCTCAGGGAAGGATTCACACATCGGCTTGCACCGTGGCTATTCTGCCTGAGGCCGATGAGCAGGATGAAATAGAGATTAATAAGGCCGACTTGCGGGTTGATACCTTTCGCGCCTCCGGAGCCGGTGGTCAGCATGTGAACAAAACTGACTCTGCAATTCGTTTAACGCATTTGCCCACAGGTATTGTGGTGGAGTGCCAAGACGAGCGCTCGCAGCATAAAAACCGTGCTAAGGCAATGGCTGTTTTGCAGGCGCGCCTAAACAGTGCTCAAAATGATGCTGCGGCAAAAGAGCAATCGGAACAGCGCAAGAATCTCGTGGGTAGTGGCGACCGCTCGGAACGAATCCGAACCTACAATTTTCCTCAGGGTCGGGTCACTGACCACCGCATTAATCTCACCTTGTACAAGTTAGGTGAGATAATGGAGGGTTATCTGGAGGAGGTAGTACAACCACTCATCAATGAATTTCAAGCAGAACAGTTAGCCAGCCTCTCGGAATAGTGTTTAACCCCGTCCATGCCCAATGTATGTCAACTACTGAAGAATGCTGAGCAACTGCTAGATAGCAGTGACAGTGCTCGATTAGATTGTGAAATACTCCTGTGCCATGTTCTGGGAGTAGATAGGGCTTGGTTGCACACTTGGCCAGAGAAAAGCGTTGATCCCGAGCATACAAAGCAATTTAAAACGCTGATGGCATCTAGGCAACGAGGTACTCCAATTGCTTATCTGACAGGTTATCAGGGCTTTTGGAATCTCAATTTAAAGGTGACGTCTGATACCCTTATTCCTCGCCCCGAAACCGAGTTATTGGTAGAGACCGCGTTGAATCTACCTCTGGAAACCACCAGTCAAGTATTAGATTTGGGCACCGGTACAGGCGCTATTGCCCTTGCCCTAGCCAGTGAGCGACCAAACTGGCAAGTGATGGCGCTAGACAGTCAACCTCAGACATTGAAAGTAGCCATAGAAAACTGTCAGCGCAATGGTTTGACCAATGTAGAGATTTTACACAGCCACTGGTTTGAGCAAATAGGTGAACGTCGTAATCGTTTTAATTTAATCGTTAGCAACCCGCCCTATATTGGGCCGGACGATCCGCATCTTCAACAGGGTGATGTGCGGTTTGAACCGAGGACTGCACTGGTTGCTGATGCTGATGGTCTACAAGATCTTAGGCATATCGTGAGTCACAGTGGAAATCACCTCACTGATAAGGGTTGGTTGTTGGTCGAGCATGGGTATGACCAAGCAACAGCAGTGCGTGACTTATTTGCGGCCTCTGGTTTTGTCGATGTGACTACGGTCGATGATTACAATGATCTGCAGCGCGTTACCTTAGGTCAATGGTTGCGATAGCATTGTTGGTGACGGTGCGCCAGCGAAAGAGTAGGCCTATACTTGCAATTAAGGCCGCTAAAATCGCGCCCACCCAGAATCCGTAGACACCGAGGGATGTGCCAAAAGTGTCTGTCAACGCTAAGCTGTAGGCTAGTGGGAAAGCAATTATCCAAAACGCTACTATCTGAATGACCAGTGGCACACGAGTGTCCTTAAATCCTCTCAGCGCACAACCACAACTTATTTGCAAGCAGTCACATAGACCCATCGCTGCGGAAAAAAGGAATAGGTTAGTCGCTATTCTCGCCACTTCACTGTTGGGGCTAAATAGGTTGGCCAAGTGGCCGCCCATAAAGATTTTCACTGCCCCCAGAATCAATGCGATGACAAAAACAAGTTTAAAGCCAGTGAGGCATATATGTTTTGCCGCCAAAGGGTTTCTGGCGCCCTGTGCATGAGCTACTTTGATCGTAAGTGCTTGACCAATACCCAAAGGTAACATAAATACCAATGCGTCTAGGTTAATAGCAATAGCATGGGCGCCCAGCACATCTGAGCCCAAATGGGCAATCATTAACGGAATAATGGCAAAGAAGCTCATATCCACTGACACAGTCAGAGAGATTGGAATTCCCAGCGCTAAAATTTTGCCAATCGCTGTAACCTGGGGTCGAGAGAATTTGCTGTACAGTTTTAGCTTCCTTAGATTAGGGGCGTAACGGGCATAGAGTGCCATACTGGTTAATAAAAAAATCATAACTAAAACAGTTGCCCATGCGGCCCCAGCGCCACCCATAACTGGAAGC
>CAXEWB010000155.1:0-2243 GCA_963999835.1 uncultured Cellvibrionales bacterium
CCTGTTGCGGAGGCATCGAAGATTAAATGTGCATAGATTTCGCCACCCGGAAAGGCCGCTGAATGAACATTGACATAAAATTCACCATTAATAGCGCATCGAGCATCTGTTGCTTGGTGGTAAAAATACCCCCGGGTTCCATGCTCCATTCATAGCCACTGACATTTCCATTGCTATCTAAATCTTCGTCCTTGATATCATGAATAATCGTTCCCGATGGCCATAGATGTAGGTGTTGGTCGGTGCGTGCGGTACCCAAATTAGTGAAGGTATAAGTTAGGATGCCACTATCATTGTCACCCTGTAGGATAAAACTTAGCAGCCCAGTCGCATCGGTAGCTATATCATCCTGTGGTTTAAACGTCCCCAAAAATAGCTGCCTGTTGGCCTGCGCATTGGTCGCTTCGCTGATGGTTATTTCCACGCTTGCTTCGCCAACAAGAGTATAATTTGAGCCTGCGTTAAGGCTCAATTTAAGGGTTTCAGGAACCTCCCGCTGATCATCGCTAATTGGCCGTATTTTTATTGTGCGTGAGTTCTGATTTTGCGCCAGTTGAATATTGCTACCAACCGCTGAACTATCGGCATAAATAAGCTCATAATCTTCACTAGAGGCTGATCCTAGCCTACTATCGCTATTGCCCTCAGAGTCAAAAGGTATGCTCAGTGCCGCATTATTTCCTGTACGAGTAATAATTATTTCAGCGGCCTGATTAGTCGCTTCATAGGCCTGATCTTGACTTACCTGAATGCTTATCTCAGCCGGTGAAACCGGTGTTGGTGGTGAATCGCTTGCACTGCCCCCACCGCCACAGGAAACCAGTGTCAAAAGACTAATTAGTAAAAAAATATATTTTTCTATTTGCATAGTAAAACCTAATTAACTCGTTTTAATAAAATTAATATTTGTACTGGGGTCGAAGGGGCTGGGGAAATTATCCAAAGAGGGGAAAATCTGATTAACATCGCTTTGCGCAACGCCCATCCAATTAGCAATAATTGCCGCACATTGAGATGAGGAATGAGTAGGGATAAAGCGTCCACGCGATCCTGCATCAAGTCCTTGATTAAGGGTAAGATCAGGATGTGTACCAAAAAATTTACCGCGATCGATCATGCCTCCCATCGCCAGTGCATGACCACCCCAGGCATGGTCGGTGCCGCTGCTAGCAGGATCGTTGCCATTGGGCGTCAAGGTTCTGGCAAATTCAGAGCCTATATAAGTCAGTACCTTGTCAAAGTCGCCCTGTTCATTGAGAACATCACGAAACGCCCTTATAGCCGAATTAAGTTCAGTCATCAGTTCACTGTGATTTGGCAGTATATTGGCGTGAGTATCAAAGCCATTCATCTCTACAAAGTAGACAGGTCTTTTATTCGCTTCAGTGGAGCGCCCTTTAATCATCTTAGCCACGGTTTTAAGGCGCTGTCCGATAACGCTTTCATTGCTCACCCCGGCCGCGTTAAATATGTCATCAAAGTCCACGCCAGATGATTCAGCAGTACTAAAGGCTGATTCAATTATGCTTTGGGCTAGGGTTGCAGAGTCAAAAACATCGGTGTATTTATGAGCCATCAGATGAGATGCATTGTCCAATGACGACATGTAATTATTAACCATTACATTTCTAGTCCCGCTAAATCGACTCAAGGGGACAATGCCACTGTTACCTAGGCTATAAGTGTTAATCTCTCCGTCTAAGGTCACTTGAAAAGGGTTGTTGCCAGCCACCGATATCAGCGGTGAAACCAGACTATTGGTATTGTAGGAGGTTAGCAGTTCAGCTAGGCGACCACCCCAGCCATAGGTAAATAAACCAGTAGGCTCACTTTGAAACTGTCGCTGTTGATCGGAATGGGAAAACAATCTGGGCGGTAAGGGTATCGATTCGCCGGTATTACCCAAATACTGTTGTCTTGAAATCGGTGCGATAAGGTTACCAATATTGCACAACACAGCCATTTCTTGGTTATTAAATATTTCAGCCATATCAGCGCATTGACTGTGCAGCCCAAACCCGCTCGACGTTATATCGTCATAAATATTTGCTGCAGTCAGTAAGTTAAGTTCGTTTAGCTCCGCCTCAGCAAGGGCGACCACACCGCGATTTGTTTCATAATTTGTTCGCAGCTGTCCTGCACCCATAGGTACAACCATATTAAAGGCATCATTGCCGCCATTTAAGAAAACAAATACAAGTGCTTTGTAGTCATCAGGGTTGCCGACTGCTGGACTGGTACTA
>CAXEWB010000156.1:0-1607 GCA_963999835.1 uncultured Cellvibrionales bacterium
ACTGTTCAGCCGATTGAATGCCTGTTTGACCACCCCCTCGCCAGTTAATACAATTGAGCCCATCCACACCAGAGTCTTTCATAGCTAATGCCACTTTCCTGTTTGGTACATCATGGTACACCTTGACTCCATGCTCTTTGGCTTTTTTTAAAACTGAATCAGGTTTGCCAAGAGAGGTTAGAAAAAACTTTATACCTTCCTCAATGGATATTTCCATCCATTCTTTCATTTGTTCATGATATTTTTTGTTGGCACCACCAAAAATGGTGAAATTTACCCCAAAAGGCTTATCTGTAAGGTTTTTTATTAGGCGTAGGCCCTCTCTAAAATCATGTCCATACAGTGAGGTAAGTGATACCGGCTGTACAATCCCAAACCCTCCACAGTCAGATACCGCAGCAATTAGTTCT
The DNA here is from genome assembly GCA_963999835.1 of uncultured Cellvibrionales bacterium. Lineage (GTDB taxonomy): Bacteria > Pseudomonadota > Gammaproteobacteria > Pseudomonadales > Porticoccaceae > HTCC2207. Next base: position 411 of record CAXEWB010000156.1, read on the forward strand.
GGGTTTGATCCAGGATACATAGGCCCACAGACCACAGGTAGTGCTGCACCCGTATCTTTCAAAAATTGCTCCGTATATTGAGTCATAGGTGACTCCTATTATTTTTAGTCTGGGGTTTATGGGATATAGAGGTAATAAATTTAATATGGCATATACTATGCCATTTATTTGGATCTATCAATAGATTAACCAGAATGACGTTAATAAGGCGTTTCACATGCGACGATTGGGTTAAATTTATCTGTTATAGTGACTATTATTCACCTAATTATCCGTTTGGTGATGGAGCAATTTCTGGCGCGTGGCTGCGCGCCTTATTGGGATTGGTGCAACTTTTATCGCTGGGAGAAGTATTTTGGAATGAACTCGCAAACCCTAGTTTAGATATGTATAAGCTCCTAGCGATTGTAGCTGTCTGCTTATTTTGCGGTTATCTATTTAAATGCCTAAGTTTCTTAGTTACTGAAAATTAGCCGTTTGATACGTAAAACGTGACAGTATAATTTTATTTAGCTAGAAGAACTTTAAGCTAAGGTGTGCAAATATGGTAGAGAGAGGGGGATTACTCAGGCTTCGCCTTCGCCCTATGGGTCACCTTCACTTCATTCAGGTGCTGTCTCGCGCAGTTGCGCTCGGCTCGAACCCGACGGGGCTTCTCATCCACTTGATAACGCAAAATAAAAAACCCCCTAAAGAGGAGGTATTTTGGCGGAGAGAGGGGGATTCGAACCCCCGATACGCTATTAACGTATGCCAGTTTTCAAGACTGGTGCATTCAACCGCTCTGCCATCTCTCCGTAACTGTTCGCAACTAGATTTTTGCACATGCAAGATTAGGGCGCTGATTATACAGCGCCTTCCTTGACTGACAAGCCTTCAATAACGCTATTACGTATTTTCATCAATAATTTCATCTGATGATGATCGAGAAACATCCTCTGCCGATGACTGCTCGCTATTTGTGTTAGTGGTTGGCGTCACATCGCGCTTTTTGCGGGGATCATTTGCCGCTCTTTTGCTTTGAGGCTTCTTAACGGCCTCAGATTGCAATTGCGTTTGCGCAGGTAGAATAGGATCCATACCTTGATCCAGGGTAGGGCGCTCAGTGCTAACTTCAGGTGCTTTGATCGGTTTTGGGCTGTGCCTAGGATCATTACTGGCTCGCTTGACTGGTGTTTCTTCTTGCGTCAAATCGAT
>CAXEWB010000157.1:0-4297 GCA_963999835.1 uncultured Cellvibrionales bacterium
TAAGAGTTATTCACTCAATTGTTCAGATAACATTTAACTTAGTATTAGTAAGATTCAGTCTTTTTGCGGCTGGGTGGCTCATTATTGCTTATATGGCTTATTCTCAGCTTTTTGCATAGAAACATTATTTATTTCTTTTCTTAATCCATAAAGATTAATAGTTTATGCCTGTTTGGCTATTCCCACTCAATAGTCGCCGGTGGTTTACTGGAGATATCGTAGGTAACGCGGGACACATCGGCAATTTCATTGATAATGCGATTGGAGACCTTTTCCAACAACTGATAGGGTAAATGGGCCCAGCGAGCGGTCATAAAGTCGATGGTTTCTACCGCACGCAATGCTATTACCCATTCATAGCGGCGGCCATCGCCCACCACACCTACAGATTTAACCGGTAGAAATACCGCAAAGGCCTGACTGGTTTTGTGGTACCACTCGCTATTGTGAAGCTCTTCAATAAAGATAGCATCGGCTTCACGCAAAATATCCGCGTATTCTTTTTTAACTTCACCCAAAATACGAACCCCTAGACCAGGGCCGGGGAAAGGATGGCGGTACACCATATCGTAGGGCAGCCCTAACTCTAGACCTATTTTGCGCACTTCATCTTTAAATAGCTCGCGCAGTGGCTCCACCAGTTCCAGCGCCATATCGTCGGGCAGACCACCCACATTATGGTGGGACTTGATCACATGGGCTTTACCCGTTTTGGAAGCGGCTGATTCAATCACATCGGGGTAAATAGTGCCCTGAGCCAAGAATTTTACATTGGGGATTTTTTGCGATTCGGCATCGAAAACCTCAATAAAGGTGTTGCCAATCACTTTACGTTTTTGCTCTGGATCGCTTATACCTTTTAGGCCATTGAGAAACTGATCTTGGGCATTGACACGAATCACCTTAACGCCCATATTCTCGGCAAACATTTCCATCACCCTGTCACCTTCATTTTTTCGCAACAGACCATTATCCACAAACACACAGGTTAATTGGTTACCTATGGCTTTATGCAGTAGGGCCGCCACCACCGAGGAATCCACACCACCAGACAAACCTAGCAACACATGGCTGTTACCGACCTGTTCGCGAACGCGGTTAATCTGATCGTCAATAATCGCCGCCGGGGTCCACAGCCCCTCACATTGACAACTATTTTTCACAAAGTGCTGGAATATGGCCTCGCCCTGAAGGGTATGAGTCACCTCTGGGTGAAATTGGATACCATAAAGATTTCTGCTGGGATCAAACATACCGGCAATTGGGCAGGAGGACGTGGAAGCCATTAATTCAAAGCCGTCGGGCATAGCCACTACTTTATCCCCATGGCTCATCCATACATCGAGCAGCACCTCACCATTGTCACCTTGATAGTCACTGACATCGCCAAGTAATTCACAGGAGTTTTCCACTTTGATTTGCGCGTAACCAAATTCACGCAGATCTGAGCTTTCTACCTTGCCACCCAATTGGTTGGCCATGGTCTGCATACCATAGCAGATTCCCAGTACGGGTAAGCCCATAGCAAAAACACATTCGGGTGCACTGGGTGCGGCTTCTCCCTCGGTCACCGATTCAGGACCGCCAGAAAGAATAATACCGTTTGCATTAAAGTCGCGAATATCTTTCTCAGAGATATCCCAAGGGCGGATTTCAGAAAATACACCAATCTCCCGAATCCGACGAGCAATCAGCTGGGTGTACTGGGAACCAAAATCGAGAATTAGTATTTTTTGAGACTGTATATCAGACATTTTTATCCTTTAAACTAAAGAGGCCGTACCTTCGCACAGCCTCTAAAAAAGTATCAACCCACCAATAAGGGTTTATCGACCACCAGCGGGGTAGTTTGGCGCCTCTTTGGTAATTTGCACATCATGTACATGGCTTTCGCTGGTACCTGCAGAAGTCACCCGAACAAATTTCGGTTCACCACGCATTTGTTCAACCGTGCTACAACCTGTATAACCCATGGCAGATCGCAGACCCCCATTCATCTGATGAATAATTGCTGACACGGGTCCTTTATAGGGCACACGTCCCTCGATTCCCTCAGGCACCAATTTCTCAGCACCAACACTGGAATCCTGGAAATAACGGTCGCTTGAACCCTGACGTTGAGCCATGGCGCCCAATGAACCCATACCACGATAGGATTTGTAGGAGCGACCCTGATAGATTTCAATCTCGCCCGGCGCCTCTTCCGTTCCAGCAAGCATGGAACCCATCATTACTGAACTAGCGCCCGCTACAATGGCTTTCGCCATATCGCCTGAATAGCGAATGCCACCGTCAGCAATTACAGGCACGTCACTACCCTTCAAGGCTTCAGCAACACTGGCTATAGCAGTGATCTGAGGTACCCCTATGCCAGTCACAATACGAGTGGTACAGATTGAACCCGGACCTATACCCACTTTGACACCATCGGCTCCAGCATCCACCAGCGCCTTGGCACCTTCGCCAGTGGCCACATTGCCACCGATCACCTGCACCTCTGGGTAGTTATCTTTAATCCACTTAACGCGGCTGAGTACATTCTTGGAATGCCCGTGGGCAGTATCAACTACCAACACATCCACATTGGCATTAATTAGAGCTTCCACACGAGCATCCGTATCCTCACCAACACCGACCGAGGCACCGACCCGTAACCGTCCCTGCTCGTCTTTACATGCATTAGGGTGTTGTTCAGCCTTATTGATGTCAGTCACGGTGATCAGACCCTTAAGTTCAAACTTGTCATTGATAACCAGTACTTTCTCTATCCTGTGTTTGTGCAGAAGCGCCCGAACAGTATCTGAGTCGACACCTTCTTTCACTGTGACCAAGCGCTCTTTGGGAGTCATTACAGAGGTGACCAGAGCGTCCATATCTTCTGCAAACCGCACATCGCGACGGGTGACTATACCGACAAGATTGCCATTTTCTAGGACAGGCAGACCAGAGATATTATTGGCGCTGGCTAATTCACGAAGATCTTGAAGTGTCGCTGAAGCATCTATGGTAAAGGGATTCTTAACCACGCCACTTTCGTATTTTTTAACCGCCCAGACCTGTTTGGCCTGCGCCTCAATACTCATACTTTTATGGATAATACCAACACCACCCTCTGCAGCGATGGCAATGGCTAAACGCGATTCGGTCACTGTATCCATTGCTGCTGACACCAGTGGAATGTTCATGCTGATGCCGCGGGTAAGATTGGTTTGCAGAGACACATCCTTAGCCGTAACCTCGGAATAACCGGGCACTAATAGGACGTCATCAAAGGTTAATGCTTCATGAGCGATGCGTAACATGGCGGGCGCTTACCTCAGCGGTGTTTTCAAAAGAGTGTTTTTAAAAGTAAGCAGTGCATTATAAATCAGCCAGTAATGGCAGGTAAACAACTATTTAGCCAACTATTCAGCAGTCTATAGGGGGCATACAGTCGCAAAAAGATGACTTTTTAGGCTCACTGTCCCTACAATGGTCCCATGATAAATTCTCAACATAATCAGCAGGCTGAACGGCAAATTCTCAGTATTAGCGAATTAAATCGCAAAGTGCGTGGGTTATTAGAAGATCATCTTCCCCTACTCTGGGTAGAGGGTGAAATCTCTAACTTTGCCCGTCCCGCCTCTGGCCATTGGTACCTCAGTCTTAAAGATGATCAGGCACAGGTTCGCTGTGCCATGTTTCGCAATGCTAACCAGCGGGTTCACTTTCAACCGAGGGATGGCACTCAGGTATTGGTTCGCTGCCGAGCTGGACTTTATGAGGGAAGGGGTGAGTATCAGCTTATCATTGAACATATGGAGGAGGCAGGTTTTGGCGCCCTGCAGCGCCAGTTTGAACAACTCAAACAAAGACTAGCTGAGGAAAAACTGTTTGATAAGCAATACAAACAGCCTTTGCCAACTTCCATTAATCATATTGGTGTTGTGACCTCCCCCACTGGGGCTGCAATTAATGATATTTTGTCGGTACTCAATCGTCGTTTCCCCAATATCAAAGTGAGCATTTTTGCTACTGCGGTGCAGGGTGATCAGGCACCTGCGCAAATTGTAGACGCTATTGAAAGTGCCAATCAGCAAGGCCAGTGCGACGCCCTGATCGTTGGTCGTGGCGGAGGGTCACTAGAAGATCTATGGTCATTTAATGAAGAGATTGTTGCACGGGCTATTTTTAATAGCATCATTCCTGTTGTCAGTGCTGTGGGGCACGAGGTGGATTTTACCATTGCCGACTTTGTTGCCGATTTGCGTGCACCCACTCCTTCTGCTGTGGCAGAACTTTTGAGCCCTGACAGTCA
>CAXEWB010000158.1:0-3770 GCA_963999835.1 uncultured Cellvibrionales bacterium
ATCACAGGTTTTCCCGTGCAACCTAATAAAGCCATTGTGGGTGCAAATGCCTTTGCCCATGAGTCGGGTATTCATCAAGACGGTGTTCTCAAATTTCGTGAAACCTACGAGATTATGAAGGCTGAGGACGTCGGCTGGAGCACCAATAAATTATCCTTAGGTAAACTATCCGGACGTGCTGCATTTGCCGCTCGTCTTGAAGAGCTAGGTATCACTTTCGACAGTAAAGAAGAATTCAATCAAGCCTTTTTGAAATTCAAAGATCTAGCCGATAAAAAGCGTGAAATTTTTGATGAGGATTTGCAAGCACTGGTATCCGATGTGCAAATGGGCATAGAGGAAGACGCTTTGACAGTGGTTGATTTAGAAGTCTTGAGCAAATCGGGCCAACTGCCTAATGCAAAGATCTGTATTCGGTACAAAAATCAGGAGCATACTACCGAGGCTGAGGGGGACGGAGCTGTCGATGCAATTTTTAATGCTATTGAGAAGCTTGTAAACAGTGAGACAAACTTGCAACTTTATTCAGTTAACGCGGTAACACAGGGTACAGATTCTCAGGGTGAGGTGACAGTCAGACTTGAAAAAGATGGACGTATTATCAATGGGCAGGGGGCGGATACGGATATTTTGGTGGCCAGTGCTAAAGCCTATGTTAATGCGCTGACACTGATGCGTAACCCGGGCAGATTACACCCACAGCTCGGTGGGGTATAACACTAATGCAATCGTCTCAGCAACGGTCAGCTCGTGAGCAATACCTGCACAGGTTGGGCATTGTTCAATACGTCTCTAAAGAGTTGCATGACATTCGATCCAGTGAGGCTGATCAAGCGTCAGATGCACCTCTAGATGCGCCAAACGCCTCAGGGGCAACAGATGTGTTGTCTGAGCTAACATCGACTGATATTCCAGTCGTTAAGTCGCCAAAAGTAAAAGGTGACCAATCTGCTGAAAAGTCTGTCATTACATTGAACTTTGCACTCTGGCAGCCTACTGATCAGCTGCTAATCTGCAGTGCTGTTGATGGGCAGTTGCCAGACCCACAACAAATTACTTTACTGACTAATATAGTGGCTGCCATAGAAGGCCACTCTATTAGCTTGCCTGCCTTTGAGGCAATTAATTGGCCACCCCATAGTAATATGCAGGGAGATGAAGAGGAGATAAGGGAATACTTTTCCACATTAATCAACGCTAGGGTGAATACCAAACCGATAAATACACTACTACTAATGGGTAGATCACCAGAAAACTGGTTACTCAGTGCAGAGCAGAGGCAGCAGATTGAGGATGGAGTGCTAACGCTAGCTGACAATCTATCTGTTTTAGTGGTGCCTTCTCTTGAGGAGATGCTGGATAACCCTAGTCATAAGCGAGTGACATGGCGGATTATTTCTCGTCATTTCAAGCTGTCCATTTAAAGTATTAGGATAAGCCCATTCAGTTAATTCTTTCGCAAGCAAATAACCCGTCTTTACAGGTTTTGGGGTTACAGCCAGAAGCTATGGTTTCTAATGATCTCTCTCAGGTCGTCGCAATTGAAAATCTCACTTCACATAACCCCTGGAGCATGAACCAGTTTGCAAATAGTATGACTGATGGGGTTGTCTTAAAGGATCAGGAATTGGTTGTCGGCTTTGCAGTGCTGGCACTGGTCGCAGAGCAGGCTGAGTTACACAATCTGGCTATCCATCCGCAGTGGCAGGGCAGAGGTGTGGGCACTATTTTTCTCAATTCTTTGATACAAACTCTGCCCTCTGCTTGCAAAATGTTGTATCTTGAAGTGAGGGCGACGAATTATCGTGCGATTCGCTTATATAAGCAGCAAGGTTTTGAGAAAATTGCTGAGAGGCAGGATTACTACAGAACTCAGATGGGAACTGAAGATGCTTTGATTATGTCTAAGGCACTTTATTCTGATAATGAATAGTTTATGGTCAGCCGTTAATAGGTCTTTAACAAAGTAAATGGGAGCCAGAGATGGATATTCAGACAGTTTATTGGCATTGGTTAGTGTTGGGAATAATGTTGATAATCGCAGAGATTTTTATTCCAAGTTTCACCATCCTATGGTTTGGATTGGGTGCAATTTTAGTCGGCTTAGCCATGGTATTAGTAGACTTGAATCTTAGTTTTCAATTACTGCTGTGGGCTCTGTCGTCGATCGCATTTACTACTCTGTGGTTTTGGGTATTAAAGCCCAGGTCAGACAATAGAAATAATGCTGAGCTGGCACGACAATCGTGCGTTGGTGAGGCGGGGCAGGTAATAAAATTACCTACAGATACCACTTACGGCAAAATGCGTTTTACTACGCCAATTCTGGACCAAGATGAATGGGAGTTTTTCTGCGACTCGCCGGTAAAACTAGGTGATCGACTGCATATTGTAGAAATTTCAGACAATCACCTGATAGTTTCTAAATCAACATAAAAAAACAGAGGATTTAATTAATGGAAAGCATTATTGTTTTTGGCTTTATCTTACTGCTGGTAATCATCACCTTAATAAAGGGAATCAGATTGGTTCCTCAAGGGTCAAAATGGGTCGTGCAGCGGCTTGGTAGGTACCATAGGTCTCTCAGCCCAGGGCTTAACCTTATTATCCCCTATGTAGACTCGGTCTCATTCAAGGCGACGACTAAGGATATAGTGCTGGATATACCCTCTCAGGAAGTAATTACCCTTGATAACGTAGTGATAATTGCCAACGCTGTTGCCTATATCAATATTATTTCCCCTGAGAAGGCTGTTTATGGTGTCGAAGATTACGAGCTTGCCATTCGCACATTAGTACAGACCTCATTGCGTTCCATTGTCGGTGAAATGACTTTAGATGATGCGCTTTCTTCAAGGGACCAGATTAAAGCTAAATTAAAAGACTCTATATCTGGTGATATTGCCGATTGGGGTATAACCCTAAAAACCGTTGAGATTCAGGATATTAACCCCTCTGGTACCATGCAGCAGGCGATGGAGGAGCAGGCGGCTGCTGAACGTCAGCGCCGTGCCACAGTGACTCGTGCTGACGGTGAAAAGACAGCGGCGATATTAGAAGCAGATGGGCGTTTGGAAGCATCAAGGCGTGACGCAGAAGCACAGGTGGTACTAGCTGAAGCAACTAAATCGGCACTTAGTAAGGTTAATGAGGCTATCCAGGACAAAGAGTTACCTGCCATGTATCTATTGGGTGAACAATATATCAATGCTATGAAAGATATGTCCGCCTCACCCAATGCAAAAATAGTTGTTGTGCCTGCTGATATTCCCGCTGCTGTGCGCGGTATTATGAATAATCAAAAGTCCTAGTTGATCGTGCTTTCCGTCAGCACTGAGTTGCTTGCATTGTTGAATAGGTTAATCTTTAACGGGTCTTTTTTGCAATTTTCTCTGCAAGGTGCGTCTGTGCATACCTAAACTCCTAGCAGTTGCAGAGATATTGCCTTTATTGTCAGCCATTACACGTTGGATATGTTCCCATTCCAGACGATTAACTGAGGGAGGGGAAGGGCTTAGATCGGTATGTTGACCAGCCAAAGACGGATCGAAAGCGATCAAAATTTGCTCAACAGAGACAGGCTTGCACAGATAGTTGATGGCGCCTAACTTTATTGCTTCTACGGCGGTAGATATGCTCGAATAGCCTGTTAGAATTAGAATTTCTGCAATTGGGTGTATTTTTTTAATTGCTTTAAGGGTTGAGAGCCCGGGTGTCTGAGCTAGCTTTAGATCTAACACAACCCTTTCAACAGCGTTTGAGTTGCAGTA
>CAXEWB010000159.1:0-4564 GCA_963999835.1 uncultured Cellvibrionales bacterium
ACCAACTGAGCTAACGGCCCTCAGAGGAGGGGGGTATCATACTTACCGCAAGGATAAATTCAAGTACTATTTTTGTATCTTGTGGGGTCTTTTATATCAGCTTCGATAAAGCCTTGTTTTCTTAATCTACAACTGTCACAAAGACCACAGGCAGCCCCATTTTCTGTGGCTTGGTAGCAGGAGACCGTTAGACTGTAATCCACATGATGAGCGACACCAGTCTGTATGATTTGCGCCTTAGTCATATCAATTAAAGGAGTATGAATACGCAACCTATTGCCCTCTACACCGGCTTTGGTGGCCAGATTGGCCATATCCTCAAAGGCATAGGCAGTATCACAGTAGTCACAGCGCAGCGGACAACCCGTCAGACGCACAAATACAGTCGGTATTCCGCTTGTGGTGGTCTCTCCCTGCAATGTCGCTGATACGCAGTGAGTGTGTATTCATCGGTCAATTGCTTAAAGTGTGTATTGAAGAGGGCTAGAGAGGATTGTTATCTAGGTAAGCCCTGGCTTTTGCTGCAGCTCCACCACTACTTTGGGCAGCTGTCTCCAACAATTGCTTGGCGATTTGATCCTGACCTAATTTATGATAGAGCTTACCCAACTTAAAACGGGCGTCCATTGCTTTGCTATGATCAGTATAAATATCCACAACTATGCGGAACGCCTGCAAAGCTAGATCTGTCTGATCACGGAGGTCATAGATTTCTCCCAGCCAATAGTAAGCATTCGCTATATAGGGACTCTCAGGATAAGAATCTATATGCCTTTGGAATGCAACAATGGCATTGTCCAAGTCTCTGTTTTTCAACAATAAGCTGGATGCCATATCGTAGTCGGCTTTCATGGCAGCATAGTCTAAATCTTCGCCAAAATCTCGACTGGTACTAGGTGCTTGTGTCGGATCTACAAGCGGCAGAGCAGACTGACTGTCACCAGTTGCTAACTGGCCATTATTCATTACAGTGGGCAAATCAGAGGATCTCGTAGTCGATGCAAGAGCGGTCAGTCGGCGATCAATATCCAAGTAATCGTCCATCTGTTGCTGTTTGATTTGTTGCAACTGATAATTGAGCTCTTCTAGTAAACCTCTCAGGGCTCTCACTTCCTGTTGCAGGATCTGTAGTTGATAATACTGGTCGTTCTGTGCCTGTATTTGTGCATCTGTGCCCGTTGGCACAACAGTGGAATCCACTGTGCTCAAGTTCTCTTGCACGGAAGACTCTTGAGCAAATAGATTAGAACATAGAAAAACGGCAAGAATTAGACCACATTGATGAGATTGCATAGATTAATTCGCTACATTTATTACAGCAGTCGCCTCGTTGTTAGAAGTAGCAACTACCTTGAGAATTTGGGATTGGAAGCTAGCCCCAACCCCATGCAATAAAATCCCATACCGCGGATAATGGCTATTTGAGTTCAACGCGACGATTTAAGCTCCAAGCGCGTTCGTTACTGCCGTAAGAGGCAGCCCTCTCTTCACCGTAGCTAATCACTTCGATTCTATCAGCAGAAACGCCTTGAAAAACCAAGAATTCCTTTACCGCGATAGCGCGTCGCTCACCCAAGGCCATGTTGTACTCGCGGGTGCCACGTTCATCGGCATGCCCCTCTAAACGTACATAACGTGAATTACTCTTTAGCACAGCTGCATGCTTAAGCAGAGCAGCACGTGATTCAGCCTTTAACAGTGCCTTATCAAAATCAAAGTAAAAAACTGTGTCGGCCTCTGTATTAATATCAGCTGTTTCCACTGCCACAGCATCTACCTCAGCCGCTTGTACACTGGCATCTGTAATTTCAGTGGGCGCTTCTTCTACAGGCGCTGAACTACAGCCAGCCAGAACGGCCGAAAAAAGTACGAGTAACGCTGTATATCTTGTATGGGTTTTCATTGCTGTTTCCTCTTGAAATTTATTTAACCTATTTACTGTAAAAATTTTTCACTGATTACATAACTAAAAACTGTAAAAAAGCTTATCAGTCTAATTCATCTCTCTTCTACTACCAAGTAGATTATCAAATATTTTTTGTCTAGTGCACCACTGTAGCAAACCTTTAATTTAACAGTTTAAGTAAGTTCACTTCATTGTTGCGATAACTTTGAATTCTACACTGCTTAGGCCTATAAAACACCCTATGCCTTTGATGCAAAGGCTCAATCTTTTGCCACTATCGCAAAAATGGCGACCAAGCGGGCTCTCTGACGTCACCCTGTCTGGCAGGTAGTATATATTTTACGCCAGCATCCAGTGACACTGCCGCTAATACACCCCTATCTCCCTGTTTAGTTGCGTACATTATCATAGCACCATTGGGGGCAACAGAAGGAGATTCATCCAAGGTTGTTTCAGTCAGTTCTATTAATCGGCGCGTCTCTAGATCAAACGAGGCAATATGAAATACTGTGGACTCCCTGTGCACCAGTGCTAGGGTTCTTCCATCAGGAGCCAAACTGGGCCGAGCGTTGTAATTACCCCTAAAGGTCATACGCTGCACAGACTTTTTCTCTAGGGACAACTTGTATAGTTGCGGGGTACCACCGCGATCTGATGTGAACAGGATATGTTTCCCATCCGGTAACCACGTGGGTTCTGTATCAATTGCGAAATGCCTGGTTAAACGGGTGAACACACCTGTATCCAAGTCCAATAAATAAAGTTCTGGATTTCCATCTTTAGACAGAACTAGCGCCATTTTAGAACCATCGGGTGACCAGGCTGGGGCGCCATTTAGGCCGATAAAATTAGTAAGCTGTTGACGCTCTGCAGTAATAAGATTCTGTCGAAAAATGGCTGGTCGACCCGTTTCAAAAGAAACATAGGCAAGCTCCTTGCCGTCCGGAGACCAGGCTGGCGACATGATCGGTTCCGAGGATTTCAACATCAATTGTTCGCGCGCACCGTCGGCATCCGCAATATGTAATCTGTAGACAAACTCATCCTGCTGGCCTTTTTTTACCGGCTCTCTCTGAGCTGAAACGTAGGCAAGACGCGTGGAAAAAGCACCGGCAATTCCAGTGATTGATTGATATACCTTATCGCTGACAGTATGGGCAAGATCCCTTATTTCTCTTATATTTCCTCGCACCCTATGGTTGAATTCAACTTTTTGCGCTGTGATATTAATCAAGCTAAAAGTGAGTTCATAGCGATTGTCATCCATTGCATTCAGGGACCCAACCACCAAGTACTCGGCACCCAAAATACGCCAATCACGATAATAAACCTCCTTAGACGTGGATGGATAGGCCAACATATCCTCTCTGGGAATCACCCTAAAGAGACCACTGCGACTGAGATCAGCTTCAACAATGGTACTTATGTCTTCACTGATGGCATTGCCGTTATAAGCAATAGGTGAAATGGCTACCACCGTTGGCTGGTCATTGCCCTGTGTAACTTTTATGAGCAGTTCACCCCATGCGTCTGAACACAAAATGATGCCAAGTAAAATCAATATAGAGCGTCTAAACACGTGCAAATTTCCTCACTACCTCTACCAATTAGCTACAACCTAAGGTCCTCTGGGCTGAAAATAACTCTAACTTGTCGAAAATACTTTTCAAAGATTTCACTGTCCATTGTTTGTAATTCTTTGAATTGTTCCGCTTTAAAAGCCGCTTGTTGAGCTGCTCGATCAAATGCTACATCACCACTGGATTCTATAATAGTCACCCCTACTATTCGACCTGTAGGAACCAACCTCAGCTCAATTGAAACTTGCATATCACGACGTGCACTGGGGGGTCGACTCCAGTTTTCTGAGAGTCGCTGCTGAATCAATTGCATGTAACTATTGGCAATTTTTTCATCCTCCTGAGCATTGAGCAATGCCTGCTCACGCTCCAATGCCTCTGCAAATTCTGCCTCTTTTAGAGCCCGCTCACGAACCTGACGTTGCTTTTCTTCAAGCAAGTTACGTTGTTTTTCAGCCTCTTGGCGCCGCCGTTCTTCCAATGCCGCCTGACGTTTTGCCTGCGCCTGTTTCTTTTCTGCTTCGCGCTTAGCGGCAGCGCGGCGTTTAGCTGCTTTATCTATCTCTGCTGCAGCCACTTTGGGGGACGGCTTTGTCTTGGCTGCAAGTTGTACTAGCTGCGCTTGAATATATTGCGGCTGTATGACTGTTTTTTTGCTATCAGGTTGCCAGTTTACCAAAAGCATAGCTATTACTGCCCCATGCAGAGCAATACTGAACAACGTGGCAATAATGTAAGCGGCTAGAGGACCCATAATTACTATTTTGGAGGCTCTGTTACCAATCCAACCGATGGCGCACCTGCAAGTTGTAACTCGCTCATCAGATTTACGACTGCCCCGTAGTCAACATTGGTATCACCCCACACCAAAATAGGGGTCTGCGGTTTTTGACGTAGCACTTTGCTCACCCGGTCTTTGATAACGAGCAAGCTCTGAGGAGTATTTTTACCCTCTAGGTCAATCCAATAACTACCATCTGCCTTAATTGATACTATTAGAGGTTCTTGTTGCTTTTTATCAAGTGGTGCAGAGTTGGCATCCGGCAATTCAACCTTAACCCCCTGCATCAGTAAAGGC
>CAXEWB010000160.1:0-1712 GCA_963999835.1 uncultured Cellvibrionales bacterium
CCGCGGTAAGCCAAAAAATGATAATGAAAAGGCCGGCAAATTGGCGGGGAATATCCAATCGGCATTAGAGCAGGGCATGCACCCCGATGAGGTAGGTGAGCTTGTTGCCAATGCCATTGCAGAAGAAAAGTTCTGGCTTCTGACACATCCACGCTGGGCCAAAGCCGTGCAAAAACAACTGGATGCAATGGTAAACGAGCAAACACTCACGCGCGCTTGATTGTCTCAGTTTGGTTTCAGCTCACAGCATTATCATGCAGGCCAATCGATAGGCAACCTGAGGAGAGCAGATACCGTGTCTCGTATTAATTGGTTTGGAGGGATACTCGAGAGGGTATTTTCGCCCACCTTTGCGCGTTGAATTCCTCGCCTTGCGTGCGCGATATCGCGTCATGCAGAAGCAAGAACTAGGAGACTTCCTGTGACAAATGAGTTTAAACGCGGCTGGCCAACACTGACAGGCTCGTTTCTGGGCATTGGTGTAAGTCTTGTTTCGCTCACGTACTACTCTGCCGGGATTTGGGTTAAGCCGTGGCAAGAAGCATTTGGCTGGTCACGAGCTGAGATAGGTACCGGACAAACCCTGAGTACTCTGACCCTGATCCTAGCTGCGCCTTTGGCAGGAAAAATAATAGATCGATATGGGCTTCGAAACGTATCGACAATCTCCTTACTTCTGTACGCCCTTGGTTTGCTCGCAGTCAGTAACATGACAGGGGAGTTATGGTTATTTTATGCCTTGGTTGTGTCTTATACCCTGGTCGGGGTGGCGTCTACGCCCTTAGGCTTCACTCGAGCAGTAAACGCTTGGTTCACTAAGAACAGAGGCTTAGCTTTAGGCCTAAGTCTTACTTCTACTGGCGTAGCGGCCTTCTTATTACCTAAATATCTCACACCCTATGTTGCTGTTTATGGCTGGCGTGAGGGATATTTCATCTTGTTTGTGATTGCTGTTGGCGCCATACCGTTAGTTTGGCTACTCATTCGCGATCATCCGCCAGAGTCAGAAGTAAATTCGGCGAGTGGTGAGGAGGTCTTGCCTGGGGTAACACTTCACGAAGCAATACGGACCGGAGTATTCTGGAGCATCGCAGCTCTATTTTTATTAGTTGCTTTCGCCGTGCTTGGCATTATTCCCAGTTTTATCCCGTTACTTCAGGATGCCGGTTTGGATGCAACAAGGGCCGGTGAATTAGGAGCCGTATTAGGAGCATCAGTAATGGGCGGCAGGCTAATCACGGGTTATCTAATTGATCGAATTTTTGCGCCTTATGTCACCGCCGTGATATTCACACTTGTTGCAGTCGGGTGCTTAGCTCTCGGTGTTGGTGGCATTACTTATGCCTTTGTGGCGGCCATTGCGCTCGGGTTTGCGGTTGGAGCAGAAGTTGATCTGATCGGATATTTCACGGCTCGATATTTCGGATTGGCAAATTACGGAATGATCTATGGTGTTCAGTACAGTGTTTTTAGTCTTGGTGCAGGAATCAGCCCGGTGCTTGCTGGATACATTTGGGATGTGAACGGAAATTATGATCTGGCGTTAATTGGTGCCGCCGTATTACTGATTGTCGGGGTAATTATTGCTCTGACATTACCGAAGTTTGAGGATGTTGCTGCAACAGACATTCGGGCTAAGCCCGCGTGACCACCCTCGATCGCCGAGCCTATAGACCTTAGATGAACATCGCTGGGGATGCTTTTGTAATCCA
>CAXEWB010000161.1:0-4200 GCA_963999835.1 uncultured Cellvibrionales bacterium
CAGTGGAAAGCTCCCAATCAAGCTGTACTGGATCGAAATCAGCCATTGTCTTATCGTAGTTGTAGATATATTTTGCATTGTCTACTTGCTTTTCACGACTGCGGTATTTGAAGCCAAATTTAACTACAGCTGGATTATCGAACATTTGCATCTCTTTGGAAAAATCAAATTTGAGTGCAATCTCGCTATCCTCTGACACAGCATCTTCAAATTCAACCTCATCGAACTCTAACTCGGTCCCGCTGTAGGCGAGCTCAGGGTATTCAGTGGTCAGAATTGGCATTTTTGGATTAGCCCAAGAGATTGAACCCACAACGGCATCATCATCAATACCATTGCGACCCTCTCTGAACTCTCGCTCAAAAGTAATATCAGAGTTATCGGTGTCGTCCTCTTCAGCATAGGAGTAACTCAGCAAGACGTCTGTATCCCAGCTACCAAGCTGTGTTTCAGCACCAAAATTTAGCGCCTGAATAGTGCGAATCTCCTCACGAACGCGGGTTTCAGCATGATGACGCATACGATCATAGGTGGCTGAGTCAGCAGATACATCAACCTCGCTCAACTTGCCCCACTCATCTTTCCAGCGTAACTCAGAATCCACATATTCATTGTGAAAGAGGTTGACAAACAACGTGGTGGTATCACTGACTTCAACACTGTAGTCATAGGTGAAACCAATACGCTCTCGGGTTAGATCGTAGTAGCGTAACTCATAATCATCGTCCATGAAGTTGAGACCGTTATCAGTGTCCCAACCAAAACCTGTTTCGTTATTGAACGTGACAATATCCTTGGTAGAGTATGTAAGACCGATAATATGGGCAGTGTTATCACTGATCTTGTCGCCATAGGTCACTGCGAATTTGGGATTACCAAATTTATCCGCTTGTTCATTCCACTGTGAGTCCAACTTTACTTTTAGAAGTTGTCCTTGCAAGTCTGTTGGAAGCTTAGTTCTAAAATCAATGCGACCACCAATGGAGTCAGCATCCTGATCTGGTGTCAGTGACTTAGAGATAACAATTGAGTCAAGCAGTTCAGTAGGTAAGCCATCGAGCATGACTGCACGGCCATTTTCTGGAGCAGCAACGAGGGCACCATTGACAGCAATACTGTTGAGATCGGCAGAGAGACCGCGAATAGTGATGTATCGGCCCTCACCCTGATCATTCTCTACAGAGATGCCAGACAGACGACGAACCGCCTCAGCGGCGGTGGTGTCGGGAAATTCTCCGAGCGCATCGGAATCAACTACAGAAATCAAACTATCAGCATCGCGCTGTTTATCTATTGCTGAAATAAGGCTGGCTTTGGTACCCACAACCAGTATTTCTTCAAGTTCATCAGCGATAACTGGCATGGCAAACTGAGTACCAAGTGCAAACATGATATAACTAGGTAAAACTGAGTTTTTCATAAACGTCCCCAATTAAGTAGTAAAAAGTTAAATCACGATGAACTTTTTTTGTTACTTGGTGGTGACGATTAAATGGCATTTTTATGAATAGCCAGTCTTACTGATTCCTGAAGATAATAAGGTCTACAAACAGGTACTTGGCAAGTTCGACTTTTACACCCGAAAGCCAACAGCAGATCTGAGATACCTAATTGAGTATCATTTAATGTAGCAGAAGTATGACCAGAAGTTACCTCATTAGTTGGCATTTTGATATTAAATACCTTTCAACAAAGGAAACTGTCAAATAGAAATTGTATAAAGCAAAAAAGGCACCTGTAGAAGATGCCTTTTAAGTAAGATTAGTCTAAGTAAGACTTCTTAGAGCAGTTAACACCTACCAACCTGTAATTTCCTTCAGGCCTTCACCAATGTCTGCCAAGCTTCGTACCGTTTTCACACCGGCATCCTGAAGCGCAGCAAACTTTTCATCTGCAGTTCCCTTACCGCCAGAAATAATGGCCCCAGCATGCCCCATACGTTTACCCGGAGGTGCTGTTACTCCGGCAATATAGGAAACAACCGGCTTACTGACATGTTCCTTAATATATGCAGCGGCCTCTTCCTCTGCCGTGCCGCCAATCTCACCGATCATTACAATAGCTTCAGTGGCCGGATCTTTTTCAAACATTTGGAGAATATCAATAAAGCTAGAGCCTGGAATCGGATCACCGCCAATGCCCACACAAGTGGACTGACCAAAGCCATAGTCTGTTGTCTGTTTTACTGCTTCATAGGTCAGGGTGCCAGATCGAGATACAATGCCCACTTTTCCGGGGAGATGAATATGCCCGGGCATAATACCAATCTTGCACTCCCCCGGCGTGATAACGCCGGGACAGTTAGGCCCTATAAGGCGCACTCCTAGCTCATCACATTTAACTTTACACTCAAGCATATCTAAGGTTGGTATACCCTCAGTAATACAAACAATGAGTCGTATTCCAGCATTAGCCGCCTCTAAGATTGAGTCTTTACAAAATGGCGCCGGCACATAGATAACCGAGGCTTCGGCGTCAGTTTCCTTTACAGCTTCTGCAACTGTATTAAAAACTGGAAGACCCAAATGCTCTGTTCCGCCCTTAGCGGGCGTAACACCACCAACCATCTTAGTACCATATTCAATCGCTTGCTCAGAGTGAAAGGTACCCTGCCCTCCGGTAAAACCTTGGCAGATAACTTTGGTATTGCTGTTGATTAAAATAGACATGCCTAGTGACCTCCAGCGGCTTTAACTGCTTGCTGTGCCGCGTCAGTCAAACTGGTAGCAGCAATAATGGAAAGACCTGATTCGGAAAGTTTTTGAGTGCCCAACTCAGCATTATTTCCCTCTAAGCGAACAATAACAGGAATAGTGACACCCACCTCCTCTACCGCACCAATAACGCCATCTGCAATCAAATCACAGCGTACAATACCGCCGAATATGTTGATTAGTACTGCTTTTACATTACTGTCTGAAAGAATAATCTTAAAGGCTTCTACAACGCGCTCTTTGGTCGCACCGCCACCCACATCGAGGAAGTTAGCAGGTGATCCACCATGCAACTGAACAATATCCATGGTGCCCATAGCCAATCCAGCACCATTAACCATACAACCTATGTTGCCATCAAGGGCGACATAGTTTAGATCCCAGGCTGCAGCATGAGCCTCGCGCTCATCTTCTTGGGAGGGATCGTGCATTTCTTTTAATGCTGGCTGGCGATACATTGCATTGCTATCAATTACAATTTTTGCATCGAGACAGTGTAGATTACCTTCTTCTGTGATAACCAATGGATTAATTTCCAGCAAAGCTAGATCCCGCTCTTGAAATAACTTAGCCAAACCTAGAAAGATGTTAACAAACTGTTTTATTTGGACGCCTTCCAGCCCCAACTTAAACGCAAGCTCACGTCCCTGATAAGGCTGGGCCCCAGCGACGGGATCAATAATCGTTTTTAGAATTTTTTCTGGCGTTTCCTCAGCGACTTTCTCAATTTCGACACCACCCTCTGTGGAGGCCATAAAAACAATACGTCGCGTCGAACGGTCTACCACCGCACCTAAATAGAGCTCCTGATCAATGTCAGTACAGCTCTCAACAAGAATTCGATTAACTGGCTGCCCATTGGCATCAGTTTGGTATGTCACTAGATTGTTACCTAGCCACTGTCGCGCAAAATCTTCTATTTCAGATTTTGAACTTACCAACTTAACGCCACCGGCTTTGCCGCGACCACCGGCGTGTACCTGTGCTTTAACCACCCATCGATCACCACCAATCAAATCAGCTGCCGCTACCGCCTCGTGAACGGTTTCAGCGGCTATGCCTTTTGAGACTGGCAGCCCATAGTCGGCAAACAGTTGTTTACCCTGATATTCATGCAGGTTCATACATCACTTCCCGTTATTACTTAATAAAAAACCTCTCGAAGTACTCTATCGAGACGCAGTTGATACTATTTAAAATTATCGCCGCTTTCGATTGGCAATATGAATGGCATTACCACTGACAGCCAAAGCTGCTTCGTGGACAGTTTCAGATAATGTGGGATGACCGAGAACAGTCATTCCGAGATCTTCTGCACTGGAACCAAACTCCATAGCAATGGCAACTTGTTGTACAAGATCAGCGGCACTGGGACCCACAATGTGACAGCCCAGAATCCGGTCTGTTTCTGCATGGGCAATAATTTTTACCATACCATCGGTATCGTTGGCCGCCATCGCTCTGCCACTCGCAGCAAATGGGAAAG
>CAXEWB010000162.1:0-1815 GCA_963999835.1 uncultured Cellvibrionales bacterium
CAATGCGCGCCTGACCCCAATCGGGGTGCCAACTAACTGTTTTAACTGCCTTCAGAGCTTCCTGTAGTAGGTCATTTTCCTTCATAGATATAAACCACTGAGGCGTAGCTCGATAAATTAATGCCGTTTTAGTGCGCCAGCAATGGGCATAGCTGTGGGTAATCTTGCCACAACCCATTAATCTCCCTTGCTCGCGCAACACTTCAATAACATGTTCATCGACTTTGTAGACATGCTCACCAGCGAATAATGCCACATCATCGCGGAATGTACCGTTGTCCAAAACATAGTTGAGGGTACCAATGCCGTATTTCCGGGCAACCGCAAAATCTTCCAAACCGTGATCTGGTGCTGTGTGCACGCAGCCCGTACCAGCATCAGTGGTGACATGATCACCCAGCAAAACGGGAATTTCGCGCTCATAGAAGGGGTGTTGAGCTATCAGGTTCTCCAGTGCAGCGCCTTTACACGAGGCAAGTACTGCAAACTCATTGATATCAGTACGCTCCATCACTGACTCAGTCAGATCTGCTGCACAGATCAGTTGAAACGGATTATCTTTCGACCCGCACTGCAGCAGTTGATAATCTAACTCGCCACCTACAGCTATTGCCTGACTGCTAGGAATAGTCCATGGCGTGGTAGTCCATATCAATAGACTTACCGAGCCCTGCCCTTGAACACCAGAAAAGGCTTTATTGAGTTGATCTAAGTGTTTCTCCTCAGTGATTGGATAGGCGACGTCAATTGAGAAGGAAGTCTTATCTTGATATTCAACCTCTGCTTCCGCTAGCGCTGAGCCACCTACAACACTCCAGTAGACTGGCTTGTATCCTTTAACCAAATGTCCATTTTCAGCGATCTTACCGACTGCACGGATAATATCGGCCTCAATGGCATAATTCATTGTCAAATATGGGTTTTCCCAGTCTCCCAAAATGCCCAATCTGACAAAGTCCTTGCGCTGTCCCTCGACCTGACGCATTGCATAGTCTCGACACTTTTGACGAAATACAGAGTAATCAACCTTGACGCCGGCCTTGCCAATTTTTTTCTCTACATTATGCTCAATAGGCAAGCCATGACAGTCCCAGCCCGGGATATAGGGGGCGTCAAAACCGCTTAGGGTTTTAGCCTTAACAATAATATCTTTGAGCGTTTTATTAACTGCATGTCCCAAGTGAATATCACCGTTAGCATAGGGAGGACCATCATGGAGGATAAATTTCTCACTGCCTGATCTGATACTGCGAATTTGTTCATACAAACCACTTTGCTGCCATTGTTGCAAAATAGCCGGCTCGCGTTGAGCCAGATTAGCGCGCATAGGAAATTCAGTTTTCGGCAAGTTAAGTGTTGCCTTGTAATCGATGCTGTCAGTCATATCAGAACTAATTTGGTATAAATATCCTAGGTGGTTGAGGGGTTTGCTGCGGCAAACCACTGTCTAATATTACTAATGTCTTTACGAATATATGAAATAAGATTATCTACAGTAGTAAATTTTTGCTCGTCGCGAACCTTATACAAAAATTCAACCTTTATACGCTTACCGTAAAGATCTTCGTCAAAATCTAAAAGATGGACCTCCAATATAGGTTTGATTAAATCACCGGCAGTGGGTCGCACTCCAACATTGGCTGCGCCTTGAAACTTGTGAGTATAGCCTTCAATTTCCACCAGCACGGCATACACACCTGACAGAGGTGCTCTGTAGCGATTCAATTGTATATTGGCAGTGGGGAAACCCAACTCACGTCCTAACTGCTGTCCGTAAAATACTCTACCTTTAATGGTAAAAGGCCTACCTAACAG
>CAXEWB010000163.1:0-2010 GCA_963999835.1 uncultured Cellvibrionales bacterium
GGCAATGCAATGCTAATCTGCGAGGATGCTGCCCATTTGGCAGGTCAATGTATGAATTTGCTGCAACATCCCCAGCGTCGTCAATCTATGGGTAACGCAGCTAAGCAAATTGCTGAGGAAAATCGTGGTGCACTGGCGAAATTGCTTGAACGAATTGACAGGCAACTCAATTGATAGAGCTGTTTATTGAGGAGACTAGCGAGTAATGACAAGGCTCGGATCAAGCTGAGCATTGAGTTGGTAAATATCATCTGGTGATAGTTGACCTGCAACTTCCTTAAGTCCCATCATCGACAGAATAAAATCATAGCGCGCGTTGGCGTAATTTCGCTTGGCTTGGTAGATCGTACGCTGTGCTGCTAGGACATCGATAATGGTTCGAGTGCCTACTTCATAGCCTGCCTGGGTGGCCTGCAAGGCGCTGTTTGCAGATGTGATAGCCTGCTTTCGGGCTTTGACTCTTGCGCCATTGGTCATGACTAATTGATGTTGGGTGCGAGCTGACTGTATGGTATTCCTTTTAGCAGCTAGATAATTTTCTTCAGAGGCAATGGCCTGTTGCTTAGCCTGCCTACGCGATGCGTCCAGACTGCCCCCAAGCCAAATAGGCATGGTAATCGAAACACCGAATTGGTGACCATCAGACATTGAATCATAAGACATAAACGGGCTAGTGACCTCATTATCAGCATCAAAGTAACTAGCAGTACCAGTGATTTTAGGTAGCCGCGCCATGGCAGCGGCTCTTGATTGGCTGTAGGCGGCATCTTTACCCAGTTCAGCTACACGCAGTTGATAGTTATTTTTTACAGCCAACTCAACCCAGCCTTGAGCACTTTCAGCCGCGGGGGAGTCAGCCTTAAAGCTTTCTGCTAGACCGGATAAAACGCTGTGGCTTTGACCGGTTAGTACCTGTAGCCCCTCAAAGGCAATATTGAGTGCGCCCTGCGCTTCAAGGCTATTGACAATCGCCTCATCAAAAAAGGCCTGGGCCTCATGAACATCGGTGATAGCCACAAGACCCACTTCAAAGCGCTCTTTTGTCTGCTCTAAGCGCTGAGCAATCGCCCGTTGCTCTGCATTTCGAGTTTCTCTGTTATCGTAGGCACGAAGAACATTGAGATAGGCCTGACTGACGCGTAAAATAGATCGCTGTTGATCGGCAGAAAACTGAGCAGTAGCACCAGCACTTAGGGCTTTGCCACTTTGGAATTGGTACCACGAGGGGATATCGAAGATAGCTTGATTTAGCGACACGCCATAACGCGTCCCCTCAGAGATGGATTCGCCAATATAGCCTGTTCGTGCTATCTCAGTGCTCTCCGATTCTGAATAGTCTCCAGAGGCCGCCAACTGCGGTAGTAGCGCAGCGCGGGATATTTTTTTTGTTTCGAGACCAGCCTTAAAATTGGCTCGTGCAGCAGCCAGTATAGGATCATTTTGCAGTGCTGAGTGATAGATGTCTGTCAGTGACTCTGCCCAAGTGATGCCTGTAAGCATCCACCCATATAACAGTGCAGTTGGGTATAGTTTGTTAAAATACATCATGTATTCCTGTCTGTTTCGGTAATTAATGGAGCTCCCTACTGCGTGGCTGGGCCTAAATAAATAGTTGCACTATTCTAACAGAACTCTGTCATTGGACGCATAATAAACTAGCTTATTAAGTTATCCTTGACCAGTTACACAACGTTTTACGTTTAAAAAGGTTTATATGATTAAGCATTTTTTTGGAACAAATGATTATCAAATCGACGCTAAAGAGACAGTGTTCCAAGGTTTTTTTAGGGTGGTAAAGCTATACCTGCGACACCGTCGCTTCGAGGGTGGATGGAGTGAGCCGATACAGCGCGAGTTATTTCAGCGAGGGAACGCTGTGGGCGTCCTACTCTATGATCCAGTGAATCATTTGGTGGGATTGGTGGAGCAGTTTAGGGTTGGGGCGCTAAACGAACCAGAGGGCCCCTGGCAGTTTGAAATAGTGGCTGGAATGATTGAGTCTGGTGAGAC
>CAXEWB010000164.1:0-10759 GCA_963999835.1 uncultured Cellvibrionales bacterium
ATGTGAAGAGTTACCCAACACTGACACATGGATAGATTTTGAAGCTATAAACTTTCCAAAGAAAGTGGATTTCCGTCATTTTATTTTTCCTATCAGAGCGTCTTTCAAAGGCTCAGAATTTTCTGAGGATGTAACTTTTAATGAAGCATTGTTTTGTCATATGGTTCATATGGGAAATGTGACTTTTGCTGGTAAAGCTGAATTCATAGCGGTTACTTTTCAAGAAATTACTCTTTTCAAAGAAGCAGACTTTGTTGGTGATGCCAAGTTTGGCCTCACTATTTTTAAGGAGAGCAGCAATTTCAGGGAGACAAGATTTCATAGTCAAGGTAATTTTTGCGAATGCACATTCAGTAAGCCTTCGAATTTTTTCTGTGCAAAGTTTTTTAAACAATTTCCCGAGCTTACGAATGCGGTCTTTCAAGAGAAAATCAATATTTCAACTGGACAAGAATACTGGCCCGACCCCAAAAATTGCGAACAGAATCCAGAGCAAGCCAAAGCCTCCTGTGAAGTATTGCGCCACACAATGAATAATCAGGGACTACCGGAACAGGCGCATTTCTTTTTTCGCCGTGAAATGCAGTTTGCCGGCAGGATTGGCTCTCTATGGCAGCGACTGCCCTATAAATTATTTGGTTGGCTGTCGAATTATGGTTATTCCATCTATCGTCCGGCTTTTGGGTTGATAGTGCTTTGGCTTGGATTTGCTTCAGTTTACAAGGTATTTTCGAGCCTCTCTTTCACTGAGTCTCTAGGACTATCAGTTGCCAGTCTATTTCAGTTTACTGGATGGCAACGGGTATATTTCTCCGAGTTAATGGAATGTTTACCTGTGTGGTTAAAAATTTCGGCCGGTTTCCAAACCATAGCAGGTATAGTGTTACTTTTTTTATTGGGTTTAGGACTTCGCAACCGCTTTCGCTTTAAGTAGTGTTGTGAAAGCTAGCAGGTGATATAGGCTAAAAGGTTTCATTGCTGAACCAAATGGGTTGAGTAACTTCTAGCCAAAAATCCGCTAGCTAGCGCTATAGAAATAACTATAATTAGACCCTTGCGCGTGGCTCCAACTTTCGGTAGTCTGCGCGGTTTTTACGGAGATCATAAATACGATGAGCAAGCCTTTTGTAGCAATCCTGATGGGTTCCGATTCCGACCTGCCGGTAATGGAAGCCAGCTTTGATATTCTGAAAAAGTTTGATATTCCCTTTGAAGTCAAGGTCACCTCAGCCCACCGTACACCAGCGGCTACTCACGCCTATGTAACTGATGCTGATGCGCGTGGCTGTGCAGCCTTTATTTGTGCGGCTGGTATGGCGGCGCATCTTGCTGGCGCAGTGTCTGCTACTACGCTCAAACCAGTGATTGGTGTACCCATCAATGGTTCTCTAGACGGCCTTGATTCTCTGTTGTCTACGGTACAGATGCCCGGCGGTATTCCTGTGGCCACTGTAGCTATTGGCAAAGCGGGTGCTAAAAATGCAGCCTACTTAGCCGCGCAAATTATCAGTGTAGCCGATGCAGATATGCACAAAAAATTAGTCGATGAGCGTGCTGCCAATGCTGAGGCCATCATTGCTAAAGATGCGGCTTTGCAGGAAAAGCTTAAAAACAGCTGAGTCTCTCAGTGATCAATTGGTGCCAGCACCCCAAAATTAATCTCGCGGTGC
Organism: uncultured Cellvibrionales bacterium; assembly: GCA_963999835.1. Lineage (GTDB taxonomy): Bacteria > Pseudomonadota > Gammaproteobacteria > Pseudomonadales > Porticoccaceae > HTCC2207. Next base: position 1,671 of record CAXEWB010000164.1, read on the forward strand.
AAACCTTGTACCGACAGGGTGTGTTGGCCTATCCCACGGAAGCCGTCTGGGGACTTGGGTGTGACCCATGGTCTGAGACTGCGGTGGCAAAAATTCTCGAGCTAAAAGGACGCCCTGAACATAAGGGGCTTATCTTAATCGGTTCCCACTGGGACCAGTTTAAACCTTTTCTAAAGGGTCTTAATAAGGGACAACTAAAAGAATTAAATCGGCCCTATAAAAAGCCCCTCACATGGCTTATCCCCCACAATGGTACTGCGCCCGATTGGATTGTTGGTAAACATGATTCCCTCGCAGTTAGGGTCACCAAGCACCCCATTGCTACAGCCCTTTGTCACCTGTTTAATGGCCCTATTGTGTCCACGTCAGCTAACCCTCAGGGATTGCCAGCGGCCACTAGCGGGTTTAAAGTGAGGTGTTATTTTTCAAAAGCGCTGGACTATCAAACCCCCGGACGGGTTGGCGGTTCAGCAAAGGCGAGTGAAATTAGAGATTTGTTAACCGGTGAGGTTATTCGACAGGGCTAATGACAGTTGATAAATACCGTGTAAAAGACTACCTGTTAGGCCTGCAAGATAGCATCTGTAATCAGTTACAGGCGCTAGATGGTAGTGCTTGGCAAGAGGATAGCTGGGAGCGCCCAGAGGGAGGCGGTGGACGAAGCCGCGTAGTGGCCGATGGTGCGATAATTGAAAAGGGAGGTGTTAATTTTTCCCATATAAGCGGTGCGCAAATGCCCGCCTCGGCGACCCAAAACCGCCCCGAGTTAGCTGGACGTAGTTTTGAAGCTATGGGTGTTTCAGTGGTGATTCACCCCCACAATCCCTATGTGCCTACCTCTCATGCCAATGTTCGATTTTTTATCGCGGAAAAAGCCGATGCCGATCCGGTGTGGTGGTTTGGCGGTGGTTATGACTTAACGCCCTACTACGGTAATGAGGAAGACTGTATCCATTGGCACCGCACGGCTAAAAAAGCCTGTGATCCTTTTGGGGAGGATCTCTACCCACGCTTAAAAGACGGGTGTGATCAGTATTTTTATCTGCCTCATCGCGACGAGCCAAGGGGTATCGGTGGTTTATTTTTTGACGATTTTAATCAACTGGGATTTGAGCAGAGCTTTGCTTTTATGCGCGCAGTGGGCGACAGTTACTGTGCTGCGTACCTGCCGGTTATTGAACGCCGTCATCAACAGCCTTATGGTGACCGCGAGCGTGACTTTCAGCTTTATCGACGCGGCCGCTATGTGGAGTTTAATCTGGTGCAGGATAGAGGTACATTGTTTGGTCTACAAACCGGTGGGCGCACTGAGTCGATCTTGATGTCTCTGCCCCCACTTGTGCGCTGGCAATACAACTGGCAACCTGAATCGGGCTCTGCTGAAGCTGTGCTCTATGAAGACTATTTAATCAAGCGAGACTGGCTATGAGTGACCATAGAGCGATCGACCAATACGCTGTCTTCGGCAATCCCATTGAACACAGCAAATCACCCCAGATACATCATCAGTTTGCTGAGCAAACTCAACAGCCACTTGAGTATAAAAAACGGTTGGTCCCAGAAGATAGCTTTAAAAGTGCCGCGGATGACTTTTTTGCGCATCATGGCAAAGGGCTTAGCGTCACGGTGCCCTTTAAGCAGCAGGCCTTCGATTATGCTGATAGCACAACCGAAAGAGCCCGTCTTGCTGGTGCGGTAAATACACTGGCACTGAACAGTGACAACAAAGTGCTAGGGGATAACACTGATGGTATTGGCCTCGTAACTGACATGAAAGATAACCTCGGCTGGGAGATTCGTCACAAGCGCATTCTGGTTCTGGGTGCGGGGGGTGCGGTACGCGGTGTCCTTGAGCCTCTGTTGCAAGAACAGCCTCAGCATATAGTGATTGCCAATCGTAGCGTTGATAAGGCCCTCCAATTAGCGCAACAATTTGCCGAGCTAGGTTACCTGCTCGGTTGCGGATACGATATGTTGGCTGATCAATCCTTTGATCTTATTATCAATGGCACCAGTGCCAGCCTGCAGGGACAATTACCACCCCTACCGGATACGCTTATAAATACAGAGGATCAGCAGGTTAAGACGGTTTGTTACGATATGATGTATGGAGCCGAGCCCACCCTATTCGTGCAGTGGGCACGCCAGCGAGGTGCTGAGGCCAGTGATGGCTTAGGTATGTTGGTAGAGCAGGCTGCTGAGGCCTTTGCACTGTGGCGGGGTGTGCGGCCTCATACTGCTCAAGTGATGCAATCTTTGCGTGAAGATCTGGCCTAATCTGCTCTCTCCTGTTCGGCCAGATACTGATTTTTTAATTTCACATAGTTGGCTGGGGAATAAGTAAAAAAAGATTTCTCATCTTCTGAGAGTGCGCGAAGTTGCTTGCAAGGGTTGCCCACATAAACAAAACCAGAGACAAGTTTTTTTACTGGTGGGACCATGCATCCAGCGCCAATAATCACGTCATCTTCAATCACTGCGCCGTCGTTTACGATGGCGCCATTGCCAACAAGAATTCTGTCCCCCAGCGTGCAGCCATGCAATATGGCGCCATGACCCACCACCACGTCCTCGCCAATCTGTAGCGGGTAGCCGCCGGGGTTGTAGTCGGAAGCATGAGTGATATGCAGTACCGCGTTATCTTGAATATTGGATCTGGCGCCTACTTTAATCGAATGCATGTCGCCGCGAATTACCGCTCCCGGCCACACTGAAACATCATCGCCGAGACAGACATCGCCAATTACTACAGCGCTCGGATCTATATAGGTTCGTTGACCCGTTTTTGGGGTGATTCCTTTAAAAGACCTTATCGAGTGATCCATGATACCTTCTTGTGATTATAATGAGAGGACTATTGTGGTGAATTATAAATGACATTTTCAAGTACAAAACGATTTATTGCTGGTGTTGTCTGCCCTAAGTGTTCCGCCATGGACAAAATTCAAGTGTACAGTCACGATGGAATCGATTACAGAGAATGTGTAAGTTGTGGGTTCAAAGATCAAATACGCATCAGCTCCGCGCCGCATGAACTCAAGACTAGGGTTAACCAGGATTCAAAGTCCGACGAGCCCCAGACAGTCAAGCTCGTAGACGTGCCAAAAACTGACTAGTCAAACAGATCCATAATCACACTTTATCAGTAATAATAATTGTTAGATGCAGCCTCGCGACCCCTTTAAAAACCCCGAGATAAACTTTTTACGTTATCTTGTGGCTATCAAGGAGAATCTTAGGCTGAATGGTCAAAAGGAAAGCGAATTCGGGTAGTGAAAATCGTTCGACTTTGTTATTATGCGCGCCGCAATAACCCCTCTCGGCCAAGCCTTGAGTTTTCATCGCAAAGGAAGACAGTTTTTTCCATACCTACTACGGAGAAATAAGAATGTTGAAAAGAGCGAAAGCACTTTTCTTGAAGCGCTTAGGTGCGGTTCTCGCCCTAGCTACTGCTGGTGTTAGTCATGCAGAAAATGCCGCCAGTCAGCTCAATATGCCTCAAGGAGTAACAGAAGTAAGCCAAGTGGCCTACGATATCCATATGATCATGATGTGGATCTGTACGGCCATTGGTGTTGTGGTTTTTGGCTTTATGTTCTATGTGATGTACGCGCACCGAAAATCTCGTGGTGCAGTAGCAGAGAATTTTCATGAGAACACGTTAGTTGAACTGCTTTGGACTATAGTCCCGGCGATTATTCTGATTGTAATGGCTATACCAGCAACAACTGCACTGCTTAAAGTATATGATACAGAAAATGCTGATATTGACATTAAGGTAACCGGTTACCAGTGGAAATGGCAGTATGAGTACCTCGGTGAGGGCGTTAAATTTCTCAGCGAATTGCGCACCTCTGATGACGAGATTTACGGTCGCGAACCCAAAGGTGAACACTACCTTCGCGAAGTGACTCAGCCCCTAGTAATACCTACAGGAAAAAAAGTACGCTTCTTAATTACCGGTAGCGATGTTATCCACAGCTGGTGGGTGCCTGACTTTGGTGTTAAGCGCGATGCGGTCCCAGGCCTATTTACTACGGCTTGGGCAAAGACTGACAAACCAGGTGTTTATGTAGGCGAATGTACAGAACTCTGTGGCAAGGGTCATGCCTTTATGCCTGTGGTTGTTGAGGTCAAAGAAGAGGAGGAATACAACCAGTGGTTAGCCGCCAAGAAAGCTGAGGCTGTTGAATATGCGTCTACCATCGGTAAGGAGTGGACATTTGATGAGTTAATGACACGAGGAGAGGAAGTTTACAACCGCTCCTGTGCCACCTGTCATATGGTCGATGGAACTGGAATTACTGGTGTCTTCCCAGGATTGAAGGGTAGCCCAATCGCTCTGGGTCCAAAAGAGGGCCACATTGCCGTACTGATTGATGGTGTGGCCGGTACAGCCATGCAGTCTTTTGCTGACCAGCTCTCAGAAGTTGATATCGCGGCGGTTGTTCACTACGAGCGCAATGCCTGGGGCAACGACGTGGGTGATATCACTCAGCCCATCGAAGTCCTAAACTACAAACAAGGCCAATAGGGAGTAAAGAATATGGCACAAGGTCCCGCAACACTGGCAGATGGCTGGATAAAATACGCTAGCCGCTGGCTGTTTACTACCAACCATAAAGATATTGGCACACTGTACCTGTGGTTCAGTTTTGCTATGTTTATTTTGGGTGGTTCCTTTGCAATGATAATTCGCGCCGAGTTGTTCCAACCCGGTATGCAGTTGATTAAGCCAGAGTTTTTCAATCAAATGACCACCATGCATGGTCTTGTAATGGTATTTGGCGCCATCATGCCAGCCTTTGTCGGCCTTGCTAATTGGATGATACCCATGATGATCGGTGCGCCAGATATGGCATTACCGCGCATGAATAACCTGAGCTTTTGGATTCTTCCATTTGCTTTCGCAATCCTCGTAGCGACACTCTTCATGGAAGGTGGCGGCCCTAACTTTGGCTGGACTTTCTATGCCCCACTATCGACAACCTACGCTCCTGACACGGTGAACTATTTTATCTTTGGTGTGCATATAATGGGGGCCTCATCGATTATGGGCTCTATTAATATCATTGCTACTGTGATGAATATGCGTGCTCCGGGTATGACCTATATGAAAATGCCGCTATTTGTCTGGACCTGGGTTATCACTGCTTTTCTTCTGGTTGCAGTGATGCCAGTTTTAGCTGGAGCGGTGACGATGATGCTGATGGATATAAACTTCGGCACCAGCTTCTTTGATGCGGCAGGTGGCGGTGACCCAGTATTATTCCAGCATATTTTCTGGTTTTTTGGTCATCCCGAGGTCTACATCATTATCTTGCCAGCCTTTGGTGTTGTATCGCAGATTATTCCAACCTTTAGCCGCAAGCCTCTGTTCGGCTATTCATCAATGGTCTATGCCACGGCAGCTATTGCGTTTTTATCCTTTATTGTATGGGCACACCATATGTTTACTGTGGGTATGCCAATCGCCGGTGAGCTTTACTTTATGTATGCCACCATGCTAATTGCAGTGCCCACAGGGGTGAAGGTATTTAATTGGATCACGACCATGTACAAAGGTGCGTTGACCTATGAAACGCCCATGTTGTTTAGTATCGCCTTTGTGATTTTATTTACCTTTGGTGGCTTTACAGGGCTTATGTTGTCAATCGCAGCCGCGGATATGCAGTACCACGACACCTATTTCGTAGTTGCCCACTTCCACTATGTGATGGTGGCCGGTGCAGTATTTAGCGGTACTGCTGCAGTCTATTACTGGTTGCCCAAGTGGTGCGGTAAAATGTATGACGAGACAATGGGCAAGGTGCAGTTCTGGATAGCATTTATTGGCTTTAACATTACCTTCATGCCGCAACACTTTTTAGGTCTGGCAGGTATGCCGCGTCGCTACGCTGACTACGGACTGCAGTTTGCGGACTGGAATATGGTTTCTAGTGTGGGCGCCTTCATCTATGGGGCAGCGCAAATTCTATTCCTGTTCAATGTAATCCGCACCATAACTCATGGCAAGCCGGTGGATGATCCACAGGTTTGGGAGGGCGCAGAGGGACTAGAGTGGACGGTTCCCACCCCGGCGCCCTACCACACCTTCTCTACGCCACCGCAAGTCAAGTAGGAGACTGTCTTGGAATCTAGCCATCGCACACTCATTGCCAAGCTACTGGCACTGGCGGTGGCTATGTTTTTGTTTGCGGTTTTTGTGTTACCGCCTCTGTATGACCTGTTTTGTGAAATTACTGGTATAGGCGGCAGGACGGGCGGTGTCTACGAGGCTGTTGAGGTTAAGGTGGATACCTCAAGGCAGGTAGAGGTGCAATTTGTTGCAGCTAATAATGCACAGATGCCCTGGGACTTTTACCCTTTGGAGCACAGTGTGGTGGTGCACCCTGGTGAGTCACGCGCGGTCAACTTCTTTGCCCACAATAAAACGGGTGAAGATATGACTGGTCAGGCGATACCCAGTGTATTGCCTAACAACGCAGCGGATTATTTCCACAAAACAGCGTGTTTTTGTTTTGACAATCAGCCTCTAGCAGCGGGTGAACAAGCGGAACTTGGAGTGGTGTTTATTCTAGACCCTGATTTACCAGACAACGTGAATACAGTCACTTTGTCCTATACACTTTTTGATATAACCGATCGCACAGTGGCTGCGGTCGCACAGCGGTAACCAACTTAAATACTTTGAGTGGTTACAAGTACAGATACGGAGAACAGTGATGTCAACAGAGAGCAGTTATTACGTACCCGAGCAGAGTAAGTTACCCATTTTTGCTGCTATTGGGTTGGGCGCATTGGCCTTTGGGGCCGCCTCTTGGGTTATTGAAGGAGGTTCGCCCTACATCTTTTTAGTTGGCTTGGCGATCATGGTTATGGTTATGTACCGCTGGTGGAGCGTGGTGATTGATGAAAACATGCGTGGTCTTGCTAATCGTCAGCTAAAACAGTCCTATGTGATCGGCATGCTGTGGTTTATATTTTCCGAAGTGATGTTCTTCGCGGCGTTCTTTGGCGCCCTATTTTACGTGCGGGTATTTGTAAATGCATGGATCGGCGGTGAGGCTGCTGTTGGCTGGTTCAATGATAGCCCCACCGACGCGTCAGTGGCCAATAATGAAATACTATGGCCAGGTTATGAGGCACAGTGGCCAGTGATGGTGACACCTGATCAGGTAGCCAACGGTGAGGGTGCTCAGTTTCAGGGTCCTGAACAAAATATGAGCTTCCCGGGTTGGAGTAAACTCCTCACTTGGTTACCACTATGGAATACAGTGGTTCTGCTCACTTCCAGTGCTACCGTGCATGTTGCCCATACAGCGCTTAAAAATAACGATCGCAAAAAGTTTAATACCTGGTTGGGTATTACAGTTGCCTTGGGTATTATCTTTTTATTCCTGCAGGCTGAAGAATATATTCATGCTTATCAGAAAATGGGTCTCACCCTTGAAACCGGTATTTACGGTACAACCTTCTTTATGTTGACCGGTTTTCATGGATTTCACGTAACTATGGGTACCATAATGTTATTGGTGCAGTGGTTGCGGGGCTTGAAAGGACATTTTAGCCATGATGACCAATTTGGTTTCGAAGCCTCATCCTGGTACTGGCACTTTGTTGATGTGGTTTGGGTTGGACTGTTTATATTTGTCTATGTTCTGGCCTAAGAGTTAGCAATGTTTAAAAACGGCCAGCCTTTGTCTGGCCGTTTTTCATTTGTTATTACTGTGGCTTCGAGGTTGGCGGACTGCTTGAAGGCAAGGTCTGTATCTCGGAAGCACTAATATCAGGGTGTAGCTGCCGATCCCAAGGAGCGGTGCTACTGAGTTGTCCGGTGTAGGCGCCATAGATAATCGTCGCCAACAAGAGGGCTGCTAGACTGACACGCAATCCCAGAGAATATAAAAGGCGTTTCTTGGGACTGCCAAGATCCTTGACCAGAAAATTAAGACCACTAAACAGGCTAATTACAACGCCAATAAATAGGACCACTATAATAGTTTTTAAAAGCATGGCAATTCCAACTTTTTACAGAGTGCTTATTTAATCATAGATGGCTAGCTTGTCTCAAAGAAAACCGTCGTTTCAATGGCAGCCAAATAGCAGAATACTGCTATTTTCCTCCATGTTCTTGCCACTATTGTTAGTATTGGGCTTTTGGCAATTACAGCGCGCTGATGAGAAACAGGCGATTCTCAATCAATATCAAACCAATCGCCAACTGCCCCCTGTGATTGAGATCCAGACCTTAGATTTTTCTCAAGATCAACAATATCGCTTGGCTTGGATTCGCGGTGAGCTGGACAATAACAGGGCTATTATCCTCGATAACCGTGTCAAATTAGGTCGCCCTGGTTATGAAATCCTGCATGCGGTGGATGTGCCAGGGTCAGACCAAAAGCTGTTACTGAATCGTGGCTGGGTTGCGGCTGATTTAGATAGAACTATCCTACCTGACTTTCCATCACTGACCGGCAACAATCAGCTGCGTGGCTATTTGTACCGAACATTGGAAGGGGGTTACCAGCTAGACGATGGAGTGACGACTATCGCTGATCGCCCAACCAGAGTCGGCTGGATAACTGTTAAGCGGGCTGAACAGCTTTTTGGCCAACCTTTCTATCCCTATCAGTTGCGCCTTGATCAAGACTCAACTGGCGCACTACTAACTGGATGGCCCACGGTATCTGTGCAACCTGAGAAACACATTGCCTATGCAGTGCAGTGGTTTGCTATGGCGTTAACGCTCAGTATCTTGACCCTTATAGCCAATTCAAACTTAATGAGCGTTCTCAAAAAAAGTCTGAGAAAAACCAAACAAAAAATATAGGAAAAATGCCCATGTCCAAGCAGACATCTCTAACCCCCAAGCAGAAAAGGTTTAAATACCAAATCTGGCTGATGCTGATTATCGTCTTTGGTGTTATTGCTGCAGGCTTCCTTTTGGTGCCTAAAACTGAGCAACAAAGGCAAAAATTGATTGAGCGAATGGGCACTACCAATATGGGGCAATTGGTCAAGCCCAGTGTAGATTTGTCTACTATTCTGGCGCCTCTGGTCGTTGAGGGACAGCCCAAGTGGCCAAT
>CAXEWB010000165.1:0-5274 GCA_963999835.1 uncultured Cellvibrionales bacterium
ATCTAATAACGATGGCGTTTTGATAATATTTGCAAGTCGATAGCTGAGATGCCCAGACCAGGGTTTAGACATAATATCTCTTGGCACTGTTACATGGACTGGACCCTTTGGCGAGGCAAGCGCCGTCATAATTGCAGTTGCCAGCTTGTGTTCAAATTGATCAGCATGGGAGATGAAGGTGTTATAGCGAGTACAGTGTTGATAAATTGCTGTGGTGTCAACGCCATCGCTAGAAGAATCCTGAGCAGCTCCCCTTCCAAACATCGACAGTGCAGTTTGGGCACTTATGGCCAGTAGAGGCACCTGATTTTCGTAAGCAGAGGCGACACCGGTCAGCATATTAGTCGCACCGGGGCCTGTAGTAGCACAGCAAACTCCAAGCTTGCCCGTGTTGCGCGCGTAACCATCTGCCATAAAGGCAGCACCAGTTTCATGTCTGGCCCCAACTGCTCTAGATCCGCCCTGACGCTGACTGCGTGCCAAAGCGTCGTAGAGCGGCTCTATAGCGCCACCGGGCACACCAAAGACATAATCAATGTCTAGCTGATTCAGGTAGGCAACTAAAAGATCACCCAATTGTAACTCCACATCATCCATTGTTTTGCCATGCTCACGCATTTTGTCATCCATAATCTATCTATTCCCTTCTATGCAATTCCCTTTTCTTACACATAGTTTTAGAGCAAAAAATGCAAGGTTTCAACTTATATGCTCAAGTGGATAAACAACTGTGATTTACGTCACATTTTTTAGGTTCTAATGGCAAATATAACTTAACAGGGGGTAAAATAGGCAGGCTAATTTACTCTTCCTAAAGGACGACATCTTCTCTATGCAACGTCAAAAGCCCACAAACTTGGACATAGATAGTCAGCCGACACCCGTAAAACAAGAGAGTCTGCTGCTAAACCTCTTTTGTAATATTATTTTACCCACGCTTATTCTTACCAAACTCAGTGGCGATGAACATCTAGGGATCAAACTGGCCATCATTGCGGCTTTGGCATTCCCTGCTGCCTATGGAATATATGACTTTTTTTACCGAGGTAAAATTAATTTCTTCTCTGGATTGGGTATCATCAGTGTCACGCTCACTGGAGGGATCAGCCTGCTAGAGATGGACCCTATTTACATAGCCATCAAAGAGGCATCCATTCCCGGAGTGCTTGGCGTTGCAACACTCATTTCTTTAAAGACATCTCAGCCTTTGATACATACTTTGATTCTCAATGATTCAGTGATGGATGTGAAAAGAATAAATCATGCCTTAGAACATAATAATTGCCAGCGACAATTTGATCAGCTCCTTCTGAATGCTTCATGGATTCTGGCTGGGTCTTTCTTCTTGTCATCACTGCTCAATTACTTGCTGGCAGTAATAATTTTGACTGCCGAACCCGGCACAGTCGCTTTTAATGAGCAACTTGGGAAAATGACTGCGTTGAGCTTTCCAGTAATTGCCCTGCCGGCAACAGCCGTTTTGATGGGTAATCTGTTTTATCTATTTCGTGGCATTACCAAATTAACAGGTTTAAACCTAGAAGAAATAGTTAAGCAAAAGCCAGAGTAAGCATCAATTTTAATGTAATCGAGGATCAAATTGACAATGTGGTATGCAATTATTTGTGAGGACTCAGAAAATAGCCTAGAAAAGCGTCTCAAGGCCAGACCAGATCACCTAAATCGGCTTCATCAGCTTAAGGATCAAGGGCGTCTCTTAGTCGCCGGCCCGCATCCAGCAATAGATAATATTGAACCCGGTGAGGCAGGATTTACTGGCTGTCTTATTGTGGCTGAATTTGATGGACTTCAATCTGCGCAACAATGGGCTGATGAGGATCCCTATACACAGGAAGGCGTTTACTCTAGGATATCCGTAAAACCTTTTAAAAAAGTGCTGCCATGACCATAATTATAAATAAACCACTCTGAGGTAGTTATTATTTATTTCCAATAAGAGTATTATTTATCTTTAAATTAAACTTACTAGCCAAGACAATGACCACACTGACAAAGAAAGTAATTTTAACTTTATTCTTCATCACTAGTTCTACATACGCTGAGGAGCCTGAACAACCCCTGAGCAACCTCGAAATGCAAATGCTAGAAGAGCCGCAGCTAGGTTATATCAGCGACCAAATCTATGTGCCCCTGCGGGTATCACCCTGTCCTGAATGCCGAATAATCAATAAAGGCTTGATAACAGGCACTAAGTTGACCGTCCTTGGTTTTCAAGAAGATTGGTCACTCGTTGCGACTGACAGAGGTCAAGAGGGCTGGATTAGAAGTCAGCATATAAGCAATAGCCAAATAGCGCGTAATTTGCTCGATCGTGAAACTGCTAAAGTAGCAGAATTAAACGCTAAAAATAAACAACTCAAGGAGGATATTAGACGCACTGATATATTAATTAAAAATCTGCGTAACACTGCTGATGAAGCAAAGGCAGACAGGGCTAAACTCTCACAAGAGCTCGCAACGATTAAAAGCATTTCCGCTAACGAATTGACGCTAAATGAACAAAATCAGAAATTGATGAAACACAATCTTATGCTTCAAGAAGAGAGAGATGTCTTGCGCACCAATCTGGATGATTTGCGTGACAATAAACGTAATGAGTCCTTTCTCTATGGAGGTCTTGTTGCATTTCTGGGTGCCATACTGGCAGCGATTATCCCCAGAGTTCGCGGAAGAAAGCGCCTGTCAGAGTGGCACTAGACACCTCTGAAACAGGCTCTAGAGGAGACAACTTCTGTTGAAAAAAATCGTTTACAGTCTAGTCGCAGTGATTGCCGTTTGGCTGTCGACTGTCAGCAATTCAGAACCGGGCTTACCCAGAGTACAGCTACAGACGGATTTGGGTGATATCGTTGTCGAACTCTTCCCCCAAGCAGCCCCAGTTACCGTAGATAACTTTTTAAAATACGTTGACGACGACTACTACGATGGCACTATTTTTCATCGTGTGATCAATGATTTTATGATTCAGGCTGGGGGTTTTGGTTTCGATTTGAGTATTAAGCAAACTAATCGAATGCCCATTATCAATGAATCCAACAATGGACTGAAAAATGTACGGGGCACCATTGCCATGGCACGCACATCTGATCCGGATAGCGCCACCAGTCAATTTTTTATCAATCATCGTTCTAATTCAAACCTAAATTACAGACCAAACCGAGCCGGTTATGCAGTATTTGGTCAAGTGATAGAAGGCATGGATACGGTAGATAAAATAGCCACAGTCGAGACCACAACAAGGGGTTACCTCGCTGATGTGCCGATTGAACCGGTGCGTATCCTGAAGGCAAAATTACTTAACCCAGCTAGCTGGACCCCCCTACCTGAAACAAGCAAAGAGTTGGATTTTGAGGCTCCAATTCCAGTGAGATAGATGGGAGTATCAATGACCGCCCTCAGTATAAATCTCAATAAAATAGCCCTGATCAGAAACTCTCGCGTAGGAAACTATCCCAATGTTATTGAGATGGCTGAGCAATGTATAAATTTGGGCGCTGACGGCATTACAGTTCATCCACGACCCGACCAACGGCATATAAGGCCCTCTGACGTTCGCCAACTGGCCAACCTTGTCAATTCCATCAACACCGTTGAATTTAATATAGAAGGCAATCCATTTGCTGAACCTCTAGCTGATTACCCTGGTTTGCTAGCATTGGTCGAGGAGACACAACCTGATCAATGCACCTTGGTTCCCGATAGCAACCATCAATTGACCTCAGACCATGGCTTTGACCTAAAAGCGCAGGGGATTGAATTAGAGCCTATTATCCAACAGATCAAGTCTCTCGGCGTCAGAGTCAGCTTATTTATGGACCCTGATCTTGAGCAAATTCAATTGGCATCCCAAGTAGGAGCAGACCGAATAGAGCTTTACACTGGACCCTATGCTGCAGCATGGGGCACCGATGGCCTTAAGGGCATTTTTCAACAACATGTTGCAGCAGCTAAATTAGCCGATTCCCTAGGTCTTGGCGTTAACGCTGGTCATGACTTAAACCTTCACAATCTGGGTAAGTTTGCCAGTATTGAAAACCTGCTAGAGGTTTCCATTGGTCATGCTTTTACTGTGGATTCCCTGAATATGGGCATGCCTTCCGCAGTCAGTGCCTACAAAGCTCTGCTGGTCTAACCTCTAATGCAAACCCTGTCATGCATCGGCGCTGGTCGCTTAGGAAAAACCCTGTGCTATTTGCTTTCGCAACATACAACTCTAAGTATCGGGCAAATTGTTAATAGCAGTCTCACCTCCAGTGATCATGCAGTGGGCTTTATTGGTTGTGGAAGCCCTGCCACAATCAATGACCTTAAAGAGGCAGATATTTGGCTGATTTCGACCCCTGACAATCAGATCGAAAGCGTCGCAAAACAACTTCACAATGCGAAGGTATTAAAACCAGATACGGTTATCTTTCACTGTAGTGGATTGCTCCCTTCAACTGTATTAAATAATGAAAATAAGGGCCTAAATGCTGCATCTGTGCATCCAATACACAGCTTTGCTGACCCAAAACGATCAATCAAAACATTTTCAGGGTGTCACTGTGCCATTGAGGGGTCTACAGATGCGGTTGCCCAACTCGATGCACTATTTTCCTCACTTGGCGCGCTTACATTTACTTTAGATAGCCAACACAAAAGTTTATACCACGCAGCCTCAGTCATGGCCTGTAACTATTTAGTCAGTCTGCTTGAAGTAAGCCATCAAATGCTGAAAGAGGCAGGTATCGACAGCGCAGAAAAATCTAGCCCTCTCGAGTCACTTGTTAGGCAAACCTTAGATAATTACTTCTCTTTAGGAGCCACACAAGCATTGACCGGCCCCATTGCCAGAGGTGATGCAGAGACCGTTGAGACACACTTAAAGGCCCTGCAACAGGCAACGGATGCAGGGTTGTGGAAACAACTCTATTCAGTGCTCGGTAGAGCAACTCTGCCTATCGCAGCCGCACAGGGTCAGGCATCAGCGGAACAGCTCAATGCAATCAACAGGGCATTAAATAACTTGGTCAGTGATGAAAAGTAACAAACCAAACGCTAAGGTCAAACCTAGCGCCCACCCAACGTCTGATAGCACTGATTATTTGAAGCGTAAAGCGTTTTTTGATCAACTGATTACCGTCTATGGGCGCAATCCAGTCATAGAAGTGCTAAAGGATCCTCAACTGGCGATATACAGAGTCCACCTAGCAGACTCCAATCGCGACAGTGGCGTGATCAAGGAAATCAAACAACTGACTGCAGATCGAGGTG
>CAXEWB010000166.1:0-2814 GCA_963999835.1 uncultured Cellvibrionales bacterium
CACGAGCAGCGACTGGCTATTTTCAAACGCGCAGAGCGCATGCTGATGGATGATATGCCAGTGATACCAATTTATATCTATACATCTAATAATTTAGTGCATCCCACAGTGAAGAACTTCACAAATAATATCCTCAATCAGGCCAACTATCGGGAGATTTACTTGGAGCCAGTGTCTTCAGAATCAGAGTCTGATACAGATCAACGTTCGGGGGTTCAGTAGCCATGCTGAGGTTTGTACTGAGCCGACTTCTGCAAGCCATACCTGTGTTATCAGTGGTGATATCAGTCACTTTTTTACTGATACACAGTGCCCCCGGTGGCCCGTTTTCGGCAGATAAAGCGGTTCCTCCTGAAGTAGCGCGCGCTTTGGAAGCACAGTACAAGCTGGATCAACCCCTATGGCAACAATACATTAGCTATCTCGGCGATGTAGTGCAGGGGGATCTAGGCCCCTCCTTCAAGTACTCAGGACGAACCGTTAATGAGTTAATTGCTGCAGGATTTCCGGTCACCGCAGAGTTAGCACTGTACGCAATGCTGGTGGCGCTCTTTATAGGCACCAGTGCCGGTGTGATTGCTGCCATTAGGCCCAATACCCTGCAGGACTATATTCCCATGTCAGCGGCTATGCTGGGCATCTGCATGCCGTCCTTTTTACTTGGACCCATATTGGTGTTGGTATTTGGTATCTATCTTGACTGGGTGCCAATCTCTGGTTGGGGGGATATTCCGGGGGATAAAATTTTACCCGCAATTACGCTGGGTACAGGTTATGCGGCCTATATCGCAAGACTATCCCGAGGTGGGATGTTGGAGGTCCTGTCTCAAGACTATATCCGTACCGCTAGAGCCAAGGGACTGTCAGAACGAATAATTATTGGCAAGCACGCCCTGCGCGGCGGATTAATCCCTGTGGTCGCCTTTTTGGGTCCAGCCTTTGCCGGACTACTTGGCGGATCTTTTGTGGTTGAAACTATCTTCCAGATCCCAGGATTGGGACGCTTTTATGTCACCTCGGCGTTTAACCGCGATTACACCATGATACTGGGCATGACCATATTTTTTGCCAGCCTAATCATTGTATTTAATCTTCTGTCAGACCTACTGGCACTGTGGCTAAATCCCAAACTTCGCCATCAAGTTGGGGGTAATGGCTAATGGCAGAGCAACATAATATGGCGCAAGAAGGTAGCTCACTGTGGGCCGATGCCTGGATCAAGCTGCGCAAGAATTATTTGGCTGTATTTGGACTGGTAGTGCTGGTGTTGCTTTGCTTAATCTCTCTGCTTACTCCTTGGATTGCACCCTATGGCTACGAACAGCAAAATCTAATGCTGGGCGCTACACCGCCCTCGGCGGCCCATTGGCTGGGGACCGATATCTTTGGTCGCGATATGCTAACGCGAATCATGTATGGCGGACGTGTGTCACTAATGGTGGGCTTTATTGCTACAGCCGTAGCACTGGTGATCGGTATCCTCTGGGGTGCCATAGCCGGCTTTCTAGGAGGACGCGTCGATGCGTTGATGATGCGTATTGTTGATATACTGTACGCCCTGCCTTTTATGATTTTTATTGTTTTACTGATGGTGGTTTTCGGGCGCAACATATTGTTACTCTTTGTTGCCATCGGTGCGGTGGAGTGGCTGACCATGGCACGTATTGTTCGCGGTCAAGTTATGGCACTTCGACAGCAGGAGTTTGTTGAGGCTGCCTATTCCATGGGGCTCTCCCAATGGACCATTATTCGCCGTCATATCATACCTAACACACTGGGCCCAGTGATTGTCTACACCACCCTGACTATACCCAGTGTGATGTTACTCGAGGCCTTTTTAAGCTTTCTGGGATTGGGTATCCAGCCACCTGAAAGCTCTTGGGGTCTACTGATTAACTATGGTGTTGAAACCATGGAGGAATATCCCTGGCTACTTATCTTCCCAGGTATTGCGCTGTCGCTGACCCTGTTTGCCCTCAACTTTCTAGGTGACGGATTGCGTGACGCCCTAGATCCTAGAGCATCCAAGGACTAGGAGCACATTATGGCACTACTTGAAGTAAATCATCTCGCAGTTCACTTCCATACCAGAAATGGCGTGGTCAACGCGGTGGATGATGTCAGTTTTAGCCTAGATATTGGTGAAACACTAGCCATTGTGGGTGAATCTGGATCAGGCAAGTCGGTCACCTGTTATAGCCTGTTGGATTTATTGCCAAAACCACCAGCGGTGATTGAAGCCGGCAGCGCTCTATTTGATGGCGATGATCTATTGACCTGTTCAGTGGATCAGATGCGTCACTACCGTGGCAATGATATAGCGATGATTTTTCAGGATCCAATGACGTCGCTAAATCCCTTCCTCACTGTTGGTGAGCAATTGATAGAACCACTGATATATCATCCAGATCCCTCTCTGCGCCAATCGCGAGCTAGTGCTCGTCAACAGGCCATTGCCCTTTTAGATGAGGTGGGAATTGTTAAGCCAGAGATGCGTTTTAACAGTTACCCCCATGAATTCTCTGGCGGCATGAGACAGCGCGTGATGATTGCTATGGCCTTAATCAATAAGCCTCGATTACTTATTTGTGATGAGCCCACTACGGCTCTGGACGTAACCATTCAGGCGCAAATTCTTAAATTGATTAAAAACTTGCAGCATAGCCGAGATGTCGCAGTCATTTTTATCAGTCATGACTTGGGCGTGGTCGCGGGTATCGCTGATAAAGTGCTAGTGATGTGTGATGGCAAGGTGCAAGAGCAAAATGTTACAAAACGCATATTCCAGAGCAGCGAAAGCAACTACACACAAAA
>CAXEWB010000167.1:0-2117 GCA_963999835.1 uncultured Cellvibrionales bacterium
GTGGAGTGGGAATTACATGCCCTAGTAGAATTCAAGAATCGCGCTATTCCCTACCTTAAATACAGCCCTAAGGCTGATATAGAATGGTTGTGTCTAATGCAACATCATGGCCTATCGACCAGATTATTGGACTTTACAAGTAATCCTTTAATTGCGCTTTTTTTTGCCTCTGATCCCTCGATCCTAGAAGATGGCGAGTTTGTTGCCGCACAATACGGCCGGACCTATGAAAATGTCAGTGATGAAAATCTGTTTAAAAGAACCCATAGTTTTGCTTATCACCCACCACATATTACCGAGCGCATTATTGGTCAACAGGGCTGTTTTGTTTATTCAAGTGTGCCCAATCAACCGCTGGAACAGAAGAAAATATCTCGCATTGCAGTCAAAAAGGAGTACAAAAGTTTTATTCGTCAAGAATTGGCAACCATCGGGATCAGTCACTCCCTGTTATTTCCCGGCATAGATGGCATTTGTAAGGATCTTAACGAGCAACTAATTAGTGATCTTAGGTGGGAGGGTATTGTCAGCTAGTCGCTCTATTCTCCTATGCAACCCTATGAGGGTTCAAATGCGATAGCTATTCTTTGATTTCTTGAATGAGTACAAAAGGGGGTATCACCACAGCCCAAAGTAGGGCGTTACGATCACACCAGTTCAACGCTTGTGTGTCACTGACCTCAAATAGGTAACCTTCGGTCAGCCACTGCCTTACCTGTGCCGTGTCATCACGATGCATTGCAATGGCTGTTTTAATTAAATCTGAATCTGCAGAGACTGCCAATAGATTACCGGCTGCATACTGTGTTTGTAGATCATTCCAGCGGATCTTGGCGGTCTCAGCATTAAGACGCGCAATTAATTCACCTGTATTATCGGGGGGTGTCATCGTTATTACTTGATGTTAGCCCGCCCATTGGCAAAAGTTGCGCAATAGTTGCAGGCCGGCGTTGGCACTCTTCTCAGGGTGGAACTGCACCGCGAATAAATTCTTTTGATAGAGCGCGGCGGCAAATTTGAGACCATAGTCGCAAGTGGCCGAAAGATTGGGATTATCTGCAGCGTCTACATAGTAACTGTGGACAAAGTAAAACCGACTGTCCTGCTCAATACCCTGCCACAGGGGATGCTCTAGAGTCTGATGGACATTATTCCAACCCATATGAGGCACTTTGAGTTGGTTGCCCGTTGACGCCAACAGACGCTTGCCAAAGAATTTTACTTTGCCTGGCAGAAAATCGAGGCAATCGATACCACCATTTTCTTCACTATGGGTCATAAGCCCCTGCATGCCAACACAAATGGCAAGCACAGGCTTTTGACTGATAGCCAGACTCAGGACATCGGGCAAATTAAGTTGATTGATTTCATGCATGCAGTCGCGTATTGCACCCACTCCCGGGAAGACTACACGGTCGGCCTCTTCGATCACGCTTGCGTCTGATGTAACAGTGACCACAGCGCTGGGTGAAACATATTCCAGTGCTTTGGCCACGGAGTGCAGGTTGCCCATTCCATAATCGATAATGGCTATATGGCTTCGGAAATCGCTCATGACATAAATCTATCTAGTTGCTAAAGCTTAGGGAGGGTTCACAAACTACCTTTACACTACTATGCCCATCACTTATTAAAAGGGTGATCTGTTTATAATATCCCTTTAGTAGATGGCGTAACACCGCTTATACGAGGGTCTAAGTTAACAGCCATACGCAGGGCACGACCAAATGCCTTAAAGATTGTTTCAACTTGGTGGTGGGCATTAGCACCTCGAATATTATCAATATGCAGGGTAACTAGTGCATGATTAACAAAGCCTTGAAAGAACTCTCTAGTTAAATCCACGTCAAAATCACCCACGTGACTGCGTACAAAATCAGCATGCATAATAAGACCGGGTCGGCCGGAAAAATCCATAACCACTCTGGATAATGCTTCATCTAGGGGAACATAGGCATGACCATAACGAGTCAGACCCTTTTTATCTGCAACTGCTTCAGCGATCGCCATTCCAAGAGTGATGCCAATATCTTCAACGGTGTGATGATCATCAATTTCGGTATCACCAGCGGCTTGAATATCCAAATCCACCAGACCATGACGAGCGATCTGATCCA
>CAXEWB010000168.1:0-5633 GCA_963999835.1 uncultured Cellvibrionales bacterium
GTGATGGGGTTGTTGATTTTCCTGAGCTTGGGCCTTTGGTGTTGGCTGGCCTCTCTTTTGGAGAGGCCAAAGACATGCTTAGATCCAGAGTTGCGGCTCAGGTAATAGGAACTCAGGTCAGTATCAGCATGGGTATCTTGCGTTCAATGCAGATTTTTGTGCTTGGAGAAGCCTACAGGCCCGGTGCCTACACGGTCTCTTCCCTAGCCACTATTAGTCATGGCTTGATTAGTGCAGGTGGGGTAACAGATATAGCGTCGCTGAGAAATATTCAGCTTAAGCGAGGCGGTAAAACGGTCGCTACCCTAGACCTTTATCAATTACTACTTAAAGGAGATATGAGTGGCGATATACGTTTGTATTCCGGCGATGTGATCTATATCCCTACCGTTGGCGATCTCGCTTCCATTGATGGGCAGGTGCTGAGGCCAGCAATTTATGAATTAAAGGGCAATACTACAGTTCAGGAGTTAGTGAGTTTGGCCGGTGGATTGGCCCCAAGAGCCTTTGGTCAAAGTGCAAGAATAGAACGTGTTAACAGCGACGGTTTTATGACTGTGGTCGATGTGAATTTAAATCAATCAAATGACCAGCGATTGCGGATTATTGATGGTGATCACTTGACGGTGGATGCAGTGAGTGATTTAAAAAAGAATGTAGTCACGGTTGAGGGGTATGTGAATCATCCTGGAGATTTTGCATGGCGTCAGGGCATGCGTGTCAGCGATATCATAAACAGTTTTGATCAATTCCCTCCAGATGTAGATTTGAATTATGCTTTGATTGTTCGAGAGATAAAGGGTGGTTCTGAAATAGAAATATTAGATTTAGATTTAAATAGTCTGCTGGAGAGCGGAGACAGCAAGGATAGAATTGAGCTGTTAGCTCGCGATAGACTGGTCTTCTTCTCAGCCTATGAGCAGCGCGCTGAAATTCTACAACCCACACTTGAGCTGTTAAAACGACAAGTTAAATTAGGTGTATCCGCTCAAATTGTCTCTGTTCAGGGTCAAGTGAGGTTTCCTGGTGATTATCCATTAATTGCCAACATGACATTAGCTGATATGATTGATGCCGCCGGTGGGCTGACTGAGGGCGCTTTTCAAACCACAACAGAGATTTCGAGGACCGATTTGTCCAATCCTAACCGAGCGGCCTCTGAAACAGTTACTGTATCTCTAGCTGCCAACAGCACCTCTAGCTTCAAGTTGCGTGCTATGGATAGAGTCCTCTTTAAAACTATCCCTGATTACCGCGAAAAAGAGACCATTGTCCTGTCTGGAGAAGTTATGTTCCCTGGGGAGTATCCTTTAACACGGGGTGAGACTCTAACCTCAGTTATCCAGCGAGCGGGTGGCTTTACTGAGATAGCTCATATTGAAGCTGCAGCATTTTCTCGGGAGAGTTTAAAATCTAGAGAGGAAAAAGAGCTTGCTCGACTAAAGGAACTATTGGAGCAACAGGTTGCCGCTGAGCAACTGCAGGAAAGCAATGCCGATAACGCAATGAGTACCGAACAGCAACAGGCACGAGAGCAGGCTATTGCCGATCTCGATGCCACTGAGGCTGTTGGACGTCTTGTGATCCCACTGCAGCAGATTATCAATGGGCGCGCAGAGGATATAATTCTAGAAAATGGTGATGCCCTGCATGTTCCCAAATATCGTCAGGAGGTTTCTGTGATAGGCGAAGTGCAGCAACCCACCTCCTATTTCTATGATAAAGCGCTTGACTTGCAGGATTATATTGATCGCAGTGGCGGCATCTTACAGGGCGCTGATAGTGACAGTATCTACCTTGTTAAAGCCAGTGGTGAGGTTGTTGTGCCAAAGAGGAGGGTGTCCCTGTTCTTTCGCAAAAACTTAAAAATAGAACCTGGAGATACTATTGTTGTACCTCTGGATACAGAAGCAGAGCCACTTAAAGGTGTGAGACTGCTTACAGAAGTCAGCCAGATTATTTATCAATTATCCCTGGGTGCGGCAGCCATTAGATCGCTTAATTAGCTTGATTAATAGTGGCGTTAAACATCTTTCAAGACCAAAAATAAAGGAAAATAAGCTGTGCAGGATGACAAGTACATAAATGACTATGACGATGAGATAGATCTGCGGGAGCTCTTTTCAGTGCTCTGGGCAGGCAAAAAGCTGATTCTAACCATTACCGCAACGTTTGCTTTGGTGTCAGTTATCTATTCGCTAGCATTACCTAACCAATACCAAGCAAGTACAGTCATGGCGCCAGCCCAGCAAGAATCAGGTGGTCTCGCTGGCGCATTAGGTCAATTAGGTGGCCTTGCATCACTTGCTGGCATTAGCATTGGTGAGTCGGAGGGCAATGAAGCGCAAATGGCTCAGGAGATAATGCGTTCCAGAAGTTTTGTTGAAGCGTTTATAAAAAATAATAGTTTAGAAGTTGAGGTATTTGCCGCTGATGGTTGGGACTCAGAAACCAACGAACTCTCTATCGATGACGACCTATACGACCTAGATAGCAATACATGGGTAAGAAATCCCCCCTCGGGGAAACCCGTGCAACCCAGCGGATGGGAGCTCTATGAGGAATTTCTTGATCGCTACACAGTAACACAGGATAAAAAGACGGGAATGATTACTGTATCGGTGGAGTATTACTCACCGTTGTATGCCAAAGAATGGGCAGAAAAGCTTGTGGATGCTATTAATGCACATATGCAGTCGCGAAAACTGCAACAGGTCAACCGAAATATTCAGTATCTAGAGGCGCAGATTGAAAAAACAGCTATCGCTGACATGAGGGAAGTGTTTTATACCATTATTGAGGAGCAGATGAAGAGCAAAATGCTGGCCGAGGCCAGTCCCGAATATGTATTTGAAACGGTCAGTCCGGCTATGGTGCCAGAGGAGAAATCTCAACCCAAAAGAGCGTTAATCTTTGTGCTAGGGACGCTGCTTGGTTCAATGCTCTCGGTTTTATGGGTATTAATTCAGTATTATGCTTTAAATAAAAATAAACAAACGCATTAGTTAAACTATGACAGAGCTTGAGTTATCAGAAAAGGACCTAGGTAAGTTACTTTTTTTGATGTTGTTGGCAGCCCTTTTATTTGGGTTGTCTGGTTTGATTGGTATGCTGGTGATGCAGTGGGTAACACGCCAGCAATACGCCAAAGAAGAAATTGCGAAGCATGGTATTTCAGAGCTTAGGGCCTCGCGGCTTGGAGGCGCAGTGGTTATAGGCCTAGCTCTCGTAATGTTGCTCGGCCACTATATTAGCGGTTATTCCTTTTCCGATATCGGGCCTCTGGGTATTCAAATATGGGGATGGACGGCTTTTTTACTCTGTTTCCTGTTAGGGTTGATTGAAGATTTGTACAATGATGTTCTCTCACCACTAGTACGCCTATCGCTAATTACCTCGATTTTTGCACTGGTTTTCCTGCTCTGGCCAGATACTATACCCAGCGATTTGGGCTATCCTTTTTTGGATAAAGTCATGGCCCATCCGGTGCTTGGTTGGTTCCTTTCCGTCTTATTCTGCATCGGTTTTATCAATGCTGTTAATATGGCTGACGGTGCCAATGGCTTAATGCCCGGCATTGTATTTCTCAGTGCTGTTATTTATCACTCAGTCATTGGTACCTTTGTTTGGGAAGTGCTATCAATTGTCACCGGTGTGTTTGTGCTTTTTAATATAGTTTCAGGCAGGCTATTTCTCGGTGATGCTGGGGCCTATGGTTTTGGTAGTATTTTGGTGTTGGGTGGTTTTTATGCAGTTGATGCCAATTGGGTATCGATTGAGTTTGCGGCGGTGATGATGAGTTATCCCTGTATTGAACTCGTATCGTCTATTGTTCGACGTGCCAAAGCCGGTCGCTCTATTTTTAAGCCAGACAATTATCATTTGCATAATGTTATTCACGGTCGCCTGAAGCAAATGCTCAAATCTAGAGTTGCGGCCAATTCACTGACCGGATTGCTTATTGCATTTGGTAGCACAGGTATTGCCTTCTTGGGCGACTACATGGGTTGGCTATCCCCTGTAGACAGTGCCTGGGGCTGGGTATTTTTGGCCCAACTGGTGTTGTATCTGCTAAGTTATGCCAGCCTAACCTCTAAACCAAACAAATCTTAATCCTGTCTAATGGCCTTCTCAGGCTAGTCTTTCACTGTTCTTATACCTTTTTTTCTGTAGATGCCTCAGCTTAATTTATATATACTTTTTCAAATAAATTAAAATAATAGCCAATAGTTATCTGTTATAACAAGAACATATTTAAGGTGACTTCTCTTCAAAATTTCTAATCTGATAACATTATCTGTTGCTTTATACCTTGTGACCTCAGGTATTAGAGCGGCCTCGATATTGGGGCAGGCAGCACTCGAAGCTGAGTTTGATTATCAGACTCTAGAGACCGCTTGTATTTCAGAGGCTATTCTCCAACTTGGTCCGGTTGGTTGTTCAATGGCAGAGAGGATGATAAAAGCTGGCGAGCACACTGTGATCAATCGCTCGGCGATAGTTGATAAGGCGAGTAGTGATCCAGAGATTGTCAAACAGCACTCTGACAGTGAAGGACTATGAGCAAACTGTCTCTATCAGATAATTTATTTGATAAGAGAGTGCTAGCCCCAGCACTGGTATCTACCTTGATGTTTGGTTTAACAGGATTGGGATATATTACCCTGATGTGGCTGTTTGCTAATTTTACTCAGGGCAAGGACAGTGTAGAGAGTCATGGTATCAGCCATGTCGAGTCTTCTCGCCTGGGTGGGTTAGTGATTGGCATTGTCTTTATCTCATATATTCTGGGGTTAACGTTCTTCTCCCCCTATACCCCAGGCATAGTGCGCTCCAATCACTACCTGTACATATGGAGCGCAGTGTTTAGTTGTTGCATGCTCGGACTTGTTGAAGATTTCAAGCCAAATTTCTTATCCCCAACATGGCGTTTAGCGACTAAATTTATTGTATTTGCTTTATTGCTCTATCTAGTACCTCAAATAGTGCCACAGTCATTGAGTGTGCCGGGTCTTGATCAACTCTTGGCAAATGATTTAATAGGCTGGTGTCTCACCACCATATTTTGTGTCGGGTTTATTAACGCCTTTAATATGGCTGATGGTGCAAATGGTCTAGTGCCTGGTGTCGCCACCTTTGCTTTTGCTATTTTCTTCCTGATTTATACCAGACCTGCAGAGGGGGCGCTACTATTTACCTGCTCAATTTTCTTACTGTTTAATGTGTTGACTGGTAGATTTTTTCTTGGCGATATGGGTAGTTATGGTCTTGGCGCCATTATTGTCATCTATGGTTTGGAAGGGGTGATACAGGGCGATTTTTCCGCAGCTATGATGGCGGCGCTTTTGGCCTATCCCTGTTTGGACTTCTTGACCAGTATTGGTCGTCGCTTGGCGCGAGGCTATTCCCCTTTTGCTGCCGACAATGGTCACCTACATAACCTTATTTATCGGTGGCTAAAAACCTACTTCAATTCCAGCTTATTGGCCAACTCACTCACAGGCTTGCTAATCAGTTGCAGTTCATCAGGCCTAGTATTGCTTGGATTTCTAAATAATTGGTGGCCACCAACCAGTACAGAGTGGATGTGGGTCTTTGTTTTGCAAGTTGCTCTATACTGTATTGCAATGGTA
>CAXEWB010000169.1:0-4258 GCA_963999835.1 uncultured Cellvibrionales bacterium
GCCAGCCTAATGCCGGCAGTAATTTCAAAAATGTGTTAAAGAAGTTTTATGCGGAGCACTGATCCTTGTAGTTCGTTTGAATTGTGGCATGCACCACCTCATAGTACCCCTTAGACTTGTCCAGTTGACTCATGGATAAATAATCTTCAGTCTGCACATTTTCACCTATTTGCGAGCGAACAGATTGAATAATTTCCGCATGAGAGTCCGCTTGGCAATCAAAAACCTCTAACATTGCAGACAGATGAGCCCCCTGACCATTCGCAGTCTCTTCTATTACGTTGTCATAAGTTTCATGGATAAACTTGGCGGCTACTACCTCTCTGGACTGGCAGGTCTCTGGGCTTGCTGTCGCAGACACCATAGCTGTTGTGCCTGCATCCCAAGTGATATTCGAGATCACTGCTGCCCAGGCCATGCTTGGGTCTGAAAACAGGGCCGCACCAATGCCACAGTCAGTGAAAGGATTAGGACCAGACCCTACAGGTTTGTTGCCCATTTCAGCCATTGCTGTGGTCGAAATAACAGTAAGTGCAACTACAAAAGCTGTTAGAACAGATTTAATACTTTTCATCATTAATATTCCTTTTAAAGATTATTGAGTTTTGGTTTATCTAAACGCCCTCGAGGCTTATGGCAGGAAGAGCCATCAGAACGGCAGGACAAATACCAACTGCCCTGCTCCACTGTCCTGTTTTTCCGACACGAGTGACGAATAAGATTCTTTTAAAATAGTGAACTGCCTACTCCTAGTATCCATTGTCAAAAGGCCTGAGAAATTGAGTCGCATGGCTCAGTTAAGAGAAAGCCATTGCTATTTAATATAACAACAGGAGAACTGCTTATGTGGTGGGGAGGTAGTTTATTTATTGATACAACCTCATCCATGAGCCTTAGGGTACTGATTCCATTCAGACCATCTTGTTTAGCAAGCACTATTTAGTTTCTCAGGAACTCATTGCGCCATTGAGAAAACTTGTCAAATTTTTCATGACATACATTAGAGTATAGATCATTAATCAATGGTCTGTCACTACAGTGCAATTGTTAGGAGCAAATTGATTGAATTTAATGACTGACTTAATAACGCCTCGCAATGACTCAAATACAATGCGCGAACAGGTCTCATCAATCACAAAACCCCTTTCTATCCGTTTAATACCGTTGTCCAAATAGCGGATCGTAGATGGCTTTTCGGCCCTCTCAGGCAAAAGCTTTGAAAAGTCTCTAATTGCCAAGTCAATCGAGTCTTGCAAAAGGCTCGAAACTACCTGTTTAAAGTAGTCTCCATCGTTTTCAAGCCATTTCTCTGGTTGAGAAACCGGCACGGACTGAACCACTGAAGTGATGGCATATTGCGGTTTAACAGAGGCAACATCGTTGTTACCGCTGACAGTCCGGCCATCTGTAATTGTGACCTCCGATTGAACTGTTATAGCATCTTGACTGCGACTCATAATAAAAACAGGATCAACAGCTACATACCACCCATCGATGCGTTTTCTCTCGTCAACAATAGCTAAATCAAAATCTGACTTTCTAAGACCTGCAAAACTATTACTCGAGTCACCGACCAGCTCCAGAGCAGAAAATTGCTCTATCAAACTCTGATAGGATTTTAGAACACCATTGGCCGATTTAATCTCACGTCTATTTTTGCCCTCATTAACTGATGACTGAATAGCCGCATGAGCAATAACAGATGCCATAAAAACGCCAAAGTTATTTCCTGGATACATAACACTTCCACTGGAGGATGTCTTTTCAACGGACTTGCGTTGGCCTTGAAAATTAAGCCCTTTGTTCATTGGCAAATGAACCGCATACTTGCTACCAATCGTTGCAAGCGGCGTTAGATTTAAAGTCTCATGCAGGGAGGGTTCTGTAACTTGACGACCCTGCGTGGCACATCCGATCAACAGCACCAGCATCCCACTCACTAGTAAAACTCTTAGAATTGACATGATTAACGTCCCTCACTCACTAAGGCTTCGAGAAAGGATCCGTAACATGATCTCTTACTCTTTCCAATAGTTGGTAGTAAGCATTGGTCAAACCAGGAAATTCTGGTGGCTCATCCCACTTGTCGCTTGCGGAAAGATACATTTCAAAAGGGAGATACCAATCATATTTATGTGTCGTTAAATCTACCATATATGCATCACCCCAAATTTCCGCCTGAGGGGGTCCCAGTGGAATATAGGATGAATATGACCTAATCAACCCAGCTCTATGGATGTCGATAACAACCAGATGCTGCAACTGGTACTTTTCTGCATAAGTAGAGAAATCCCGCTTTGCAAAGCCATCACCTAATTTTTTAGTTTTAGGTAATTTGTCTATTTCTAGCGGCTCTTCAATAACTAATGAATCTATATTTCGAGATTTGAATACTGCTGATAAGTCAACACTTAATGTTTTTAATTCCTCAGTGGAAAGTGACTTTGCAAACTTAGAAAGTTCTGAGTTAATAGCTGATGCACTTGCCAAACAAAGCAAACAATCAGCCCCCGGAAATACCAAGGAAGTATTAAGTGGAGTGTCAACAATAATACCAATACGAGCCTGTGGATTGGTCAACAGTTCCGTATTGAGTGACACTGGGTGCTGCACAGTAGCGCATCCGCTTAAAAACAGTAAAAGTATTAGTGTGGAAAAAATTTTGACTTGCATTTAGAAGTCCTTTTCTTTTAGGCAGCCCAAATCCGTTGGACTGTTAGGTTAATATGAGTACCAAAAACCAAACTTAGATCAGGCAGGCACTATTTAATGTCTGAAATATCTGATCGCTAGTGTAGAACTATACACTATTGAATTGAATTAAATCAACTCGGATTGTGAATTAATACTAGTAGCTTCTAAAATGATCAACTCAAAGTTACGATTTCATTGATAATTGGTACTTATCACCAGCACTGGTTTGATGAAATCAAATGACTCTGAACCCATTGATCCTGGTTAGATGAAATCAAATGACTCTGACCCCATATATTTCACAAGCAGTTTTTCTGAAAGTATTTTATGGTTTTGTTCGCTTCCAAAAAGCGAACACGGCTATTAGACAGCTACCATTTACAACTGCAATGAAGATAGAATTTAAATTAGGTATTTCAGAATAAAAATAATCTGCAAATGGAATAGGAACGACACCGAAGAAAAAAGCTACTAATAAAAATAGGCTTGTCCACAAGTGCCACTGTCTTTTCTTTTTGTAAAAAGAGTAGGCAGACAAGAGAGGCGCTATAACAAAAATAACTGACATCAAATTGCCAATTACAGAGAGAGGATGCCAATACCCAAGCATACCAAATGTTCTAAATGGCAGAGTGTATATGCCGTATTTAGAGATTGCTGTAATTACGGAAAGAACAATCAAAATGCCAATGCAACGGTTTATAAAGACGATTTTCCTGTCAGAGTTAGCGCCACTCATTTTTCAAATACCTCCACTGTGTAGCCTGCTGAGTTACCATGTACTTCCATTTGCATCGGAATTTTAAGGCGCCATTCAAACTGACTGGCTTGAACTGTTTGCCAATTCATATTGTCGACACTTAAACTAATATCAGCACCTCCACCAAAACCCGCAATAAATGACACATTTTGCTTGTGCCGAACTCCTTGAGGCTCAATTATAGCTAAAGGGTCTCCGTTACTATCTAATGGATAAGATGAAACTTCCATTGAAAACTGGTCAATACCAAGAGTGTTACTCCGGGCTCTAATCTGAAGTTCGCGACCGGCGACTAAAGTCAACGGCTGATCTCCTTTCTCAATCTCACCAATTTTCTTATTAAAGGCTTGTTTTATTTTGTTCGGCGACTCGGTACTTAAACAATTAGCATCATGGCTACAGTGGTTAAACAAGTAACCCATCCCAGCGGAAAGGGCTCCATTTGCAAACTTGCCTCCCCCTAGTTTAGCAGATGCACTACCAAGTAGTGTGCGTTTAACAAATTTACCCATGCCTGTTTTAGTTTTTACAATCGGGTTTAAGACTACTGCAAAGAACGAGCCTACAAAGCCGTCTTTAAAACTCCCTCCATTGAGTTTGCCACTGGTTCCGCCCACTGTTCCGTGAGCAGTTGCGGTCTGGAAACTGTTCCAGCCACCAGCTTTAGCTAAATCACCTACCCAGCCAAAGGCGGCGCCAGTAATTGCACCTTTTAGAGCAGCCTTAACATCCCCTCCACTGGCGACAAATCCAAATGTAGCGCCCCCTGCGGCACCAGCAGCTACTGCGGCAAATTTACCTCCC
>CAXEWB010000170.1:0-5152 GCA_963999835.1 uncultured Cellvibrionales bacterium
AAAAAGCCCAATGTTGCCGTGTTGAAGAGCGGCAAAAAACGCGATGACAAGTGGAGCTCGCTTCTAATTGAAGTAGGCCAAAATCAAAGTCGCTCAGCTTTCATGGAACTTTTCAAGCACTTTGCACCACTTTTGAAGAGCTTTGCTCAAGCAAATCGGCACAGCGGCTCACTACCGGGCATGGCAGAAGATCTCGTACAAGAAGTAATGATTAAAGTATGGCAGAAAGCATCTGGGTTTAATCCCGAAAAAGCGTCCGCCACTACTTGGATTTATACTGTGGCCAGAAACTGTAGGATTGATATGCTGAGGCGTAAATCAAACACGCAGCATCTGCCATTGGAGAATGAAGACTACTGGCATGAACCCGATGAAGAGACTCCGGTATCTCTACTCAGGCAAAAACGTTTTGAAGAACAAGTTAAGCGATCGCTGGGCCAACTACCTAGGGAGCAGAGTGAAATTTTAAGAAAAGTTTATCTAGAGGGTAAATCACATTTTGAAGCATCTAATGAACTAGATTTACCTCTAGGTACCGTTAAATCAAGAGTCAGATTGGCACTACAGAAATTGCAAATTCTTGTTGCTGCTGACTACAGAGACGAGTTTAGTAATGAGTAAAAATCCTACACACCACCCCAGCACTGAAATGTTGCTTGAGTTTGCAGCAGGAACACTTGATACAGCAACTTCTATTTGCGTATCGGCACATTTGCACTTTTGTTCCAGTTGCCGTGAGGAACTGGCAAGCCTTAACGAACTGGGCGCCCACTTGATGGCCGATGCTCAACCCACAGATGTAGATGACAGTCTGCTAGATTCAGTGATGGCAAGGATCGACTCAAGTCCGGTTGATAAAGATTTACCCGAGATTCATCCTTCCGTTGAGCAGAATGGATACCCTCTGTGTGTCGAAAAGCTTGTCTCATCCCCCGAAAACGTACCTGTTTGGAAACGACTCTCCAAGTCTGTGAATATTGCCAGATTAGTTACGGGCCAAGATAAATTTGAAGTCGCTCTGCACCGCATTTGCGCTGGAGGTAAAACGCCTGAGCATGATCACCATGGCATTGAATACACTGTTGTGTTGAAAGGGTGCTTTTCGGACGAACGTTCAGTTTATAACGAGGGAGACTTTATCGTTCGCAACCCTGGAGACGTACACCAACCTATGGGTGCTAAGAATGGTGAATGTATATGTCTCTCGGCACTTGAGGCACCGATCAAACTAACAAATCCCCTTGGCTTCTTCCTCAAACCAATGTTGAATACCAATCCTATGTAGAATCTCCTTAGCATCATTATCATCTGTTCAGCCGCGCTTTTCAGCGCGGTTTTTTTGTCTAACTGTCTACTGGCTATCTCACAGTTATACCTCTATCAGCCATATAGCGCTTAGCTTCGGGAATTGTGAATTCTCCAAAATGAAAGATACTGGCGGCTAGAACGGCATTGGCACCACCACTAAGCACGCCATCAACCAAATGTTGTAAATCACCAACCCCGCCAGAGGCTATAACTGGCACCGACACTGCTTCACTGATTCGTGAAGTCAATTGGAGATCAAAACCATTTTTGGTGCCATCCCTGTCCATACTGGTCAGTAGGATTTCGCCCGCACCAAAAGCCGTCATTTTTTTTGCCCATTCGATTGCGTCAATACCCGTTGGGTTACGACCTCCATGGGTGAAGATTTCCCAGCGAGGGCTGTCTGAATGATCAGTTTGCTTAGCATCTAGTGCGACTACGATACACTGTGAACCGAACTTATCTGCTGCCGCTTGCACAAACTGCGGATTATAAATAGCCGCTGAATTGATCGAAACCTTATCTGCCCCTGCACTAAGTAAATTGCGAATATCCGCCAATTCTCGAACACCGCCTCCTACGGTAAGAGGGATAAATACCTCACCCGCGATTCTCTCTACCGTCTGTAGCGTGGTATCACGCCCTTCATGGCTAGCTGTGA
Organism: uncultured Cellvibrionales bacterium; assembly: GCA_963999835.1. Lineage (GTDB taxonomy): Bacteria > Pseudomonadota > Gammaproteobacteria > Pseudomonadales > Porticoccaceae > HTCC2207. The sequence continues at coordinate 1,970 of CAXEWB010000170.1, forward strand.
TATCCAAAAAAGTAATCTCATCAGCGCCCTGTTCATTGTAGCGTCGGGCTACTTCCACAGGATCGCCTGCATCGCGTATATCGACGAACTGTACCCCTTTTACCACACGGCCTTTATCTACATCTAGGCAGGGGATGATTCGTTTGGCTAATCCTTTACTTGCCTCATTAATCATCAATCATCTCTCAGTAAATGTCCCAACTTTCCAGCTTTGGTAGCAAGATAAGCAGCATTATGGGGATTACTGTCAGTTTTTAATGGCACGCGATCACAGACCTCAATACCCAAATCCCTCAGAGCTTTAATTTTACGCGGATTGTTGGTCATCAACTGTATTTTAGATGCACCCAAATGTTGCAACATAGGGGCACAGATTGAATAGTCTCTCATGTCGGCACCAAACCCTAGACGTTCATTAGCTTCTACAGTATCGGCACCCTGATCTTGTAAGTTGTAGGCACGGATTTTATTAATCAGACCAATACCTCGCCCTTCTTGGCGCAAATACAAAATCGCACCGCGGCCTAATTCAGAAATCCTACGCATAGCTTCTTGTAGCTGGGGTCCACAGTCACAGCGCATGCTGCCCAGAGCATCGCCAGTGAGGCATTCAGAGTGGATTCTTACAAGAAGTGGTTCATGGGAACTGCAGTCACCCATAGTGATCGCGATGTGCTCTTTACCTTTAAAGGGATCTTCAAAACCATGAATATCAAAACGGCCCCACCGTGTCGGTAAGATTGAAGATTCAATAAAACGCAGAACCAAAAGACTACTTCCTATAAATTGTTGTTTGGTCCACTATTGTAACCCCTGGGGCTCAAGAGCGTAAGCAAATTCAGATGTCTAGCGATGGGAACGACCTAAATTATTGCGGCTTATTTTTTTATAGCGGGCTTTGATCTAATTCCCTCAAAGCCTGCTTGCAGTATTGAGCGCGACTGATGAAGAGCGTCTTTTGCATCGTAAACAATACGGTAGCTACAGGGCACTAATATCAGTGTCATGGTGGTAGCAAAAACGATTCCAAAACCCAGGGAAAGGGCCATAGGAATGACGAATTGAGCTTGCATACTGGTCTCAAAAAACATAGGAAGAAGGCCCACGAACGTGGTTAGGGTAGTCAATACAATCGCTCTAAAGCGCTGTTGGCCGGCAGAGAGAAGCGCCTGCTCGATTGATTCTCCCTCAGCCCGTCTGCGATTAGCGAACTCAACCAATATCAAACTATCATTCACCACGACACCAGCAAGGGCCACCAGTCCCATAACAGATAGCATACTCATGGTGACACCAAAAAGAATATGGCCTACCACAGCACCTACAAAACCAAAGGGAATCACTGACATGATGACCAATGGTTGAACATAGGATCTTAAAGGCACCGCCAACAGACCATAGATCATAAACAGTGCTGCCATAAATCCTATTAGGGTACGCATTATCAGTGTCTTTTCCTCTTTGGTAGAACCACCCAAATCAAACTGCACATCGGGGTATCTCTCTAGAAGGTCAGGAATAAAATTATCAGTGATATCTGAAACCACAATACCGGTTTGAATCTTAGAGGAATCGGCGTCAGCAGTCACATTGACTGTGCGCTCCCGATCAGTGCGTTCAATCGACGAGAGCCCCTGACCCAAATTAACATTTGCCACCTGACCTATGCGAATCGCCTCGCCAGTTCGGGTTCGGATCAGTAGATTTTCCAAAGCCGCCACTGAGCCTCGCGCTGTGTCAGGGTATCGAACCATTACCTTAACTGTGTCCACTCCCCGTTGCAGGCGCTGCACTTCCTCACCATAGAAAGCCTGACGAACCTGTTGTGCCACGTCACCCAGAGTGATACCAATTTGGTTGGCATAGGGTTTTAAATTGATCTGAATTTCTTGACCACCAACACCTTGGGTATTATAGATATCAAACACCCCATTGTACTGAGCCAATTTATTCTCCAATTCAACACTGGCAATCTCTAGTTGATCGGGGTTTGAGCTGCTTAATTGAAAGTTAATTTTTGATCCACCACCAGTATTAGTACTGGCAAAGTAACGCTGTTTGTGAACATTGGGTAGGGCTCCTACTTGCAGGCGCCATAGACGTTCAAATTCCAACGATGAAATATCTCTATTTTGCTGAGGGGTCAAGGAAACAACAAAGGTGCCCTTGGTATCTGTGTCAGTGTAAAGCAAAAGATGTTTAATCAAACCTTCACTGTTTGGGTACTGTTGCCGATAATCGTAATCAACTCTATAGGCGGCAGCCTCGACTGTCTTAAGTACAGTTTCCATGGTCTCGGCAGACGTGCCATCATGAACAATTACCTCAGCGCGTATATTATCTGAAGGTACATTGGGGAAGAATTCAAATTTGGCTATACCGCCGTTAAGTGCACCAGCAGACACAATTAACAAAGCTAGAAAGCAGGCAACAGTGGTATAACGCTTTTCTATGCACTGCTTGAGAAAGGGTTGATAACGAGTACTGACAAATTGCTTAAGGTTTGTACCAACCCACTCTTGCCAACGGCGAATAAATGCAAGGCGGGGCGTAGGTTCATGACCAAGTTTTAGCCCTACCAAGTGAGCGGGTAAAATTAACTTTGACTCTATCAGAGAGAATATCAAACAAAGAATCACTACCACTGCAATGGCTTCCTGAAAACCCGCCACTACACCGCCAATAAATAGCATGGGTGCAAAAGCAGCCATGGTAGTCAAAACACCAATGGTGGAGGGAATAGCAACTCTTTTAGCACCGGCTATCACGTTATCTATTGAAGCAACAAAATCGCCTACTCCCTGTGAGAGTCGACTATTTTTTTCAGCCTCTTGCTGCGCCTCGGTGTAAATACTTTCACCAATCACAATAGCATCATCAACGACAATCCCCAGCACCATAATAAAGGCAAACAGACTTAAAACATTAACTGTCACTGGAAAAGGATTCACTGGCATCAGCCAAAAAGCGCCCAAAAAGCTGACTGGAATTCCTAGCAGTACCCAAAAGGCAACTTGAATATTGAGAAATAACGTCAACACAATCGCCACCAAAACCGCACCCATAGCTAGATTTGACATCATCATATCCAAGCGACCGCGTAAATGAGGCGCTACAGGTGCAAACTGATCAATCGATATACCCTCAGCTAAGGTAGGTCTTTTTTTCTCAATATACTCTTTG
>CAXEWB010000171.1:0-2868 GCA_963999835.1 uncultured Cellvibrionales bacterium
ATTGCTGGTGGAGGCGATACACTGGCAGCAGTTGATAAGTATGGAATTGCCGATCAGGTATCTTACATTTCTACTGGGGGGGGTGCCTTCTTAGAATATGTTGAGGGTAAAGCATTACCAGCGGTTGCTATACTAGAGCAACGCGCTCAGGATGCCTGAGGGCAGATGGACAAAAGAACCTCAATTATTGAGCGGAATAAACAGTGAACCAATAGAAGCAAAAACAGGTTAAGACCGAGCAACCAAAAGGATTATAAAGGGAAGAGACTATGGCACTTATTTCATTAAGACAGTTGCTGGATCACGCTGCAGAAAATAATTACGGTGTACCGGCATTTAATGTCAATAATTTAGAACAGATGCGCGCCATTATGTTGGCGGCTGATGAAACTGATAGCCCAGTGATTGTTCAGGCTTCAGCCGGTGCACGCAAATATGCCGGTGCCGCCTTTCTGCGTCACTTAATCCAAGCGGCTATGGAGGAGTGGCCTCATATCCCAGTATGTATGCATCAGGATCATGGGACCAGTCCAGCGGTGTGCCAGCGTTCTATACAACTAGGTTTTAGTTCGGTGATGATGGATGGTTCTTTAGAGGAGGATGGAAAGACACCCTCTAGCTATGAATACAATGTGGCTGTGACCAAAACAACAGTGGATATGGCTCACGCCTGTGGGGTATCTGTGGAAGGTGAGTTGGGCTGTCTCGGTTCATTGGAGACGGGGCAAGCAGGTGAGGAAGATGGTGTGGGAGCTGAGGGGGTATTGACCCATGACCAGATGCTGACAGATCCCGAAGAGGCTGCTGATTTTGTGGCCAAAACCCATGTGGATGCGCTAGCCATTGCCTGCGGCACCTCCCACGGTGCCTATAAATTTAGTCGTCCACCCACCGGCGACATACTGGCTATCGAGCGTATCAAGGAAATTAACCGGCGTATCCCAGAAACTCATCTGGTGATGCATGGCTCCTCCTCGGTACCCCAAGATTGGCTGGCTGTGATTAATGAGCATGGGGGTGAGATTCCCGAGACCTATGGTGTACCCGTAGAACAAATTTGCGAGGGTATCAAACATGGGGTACGTAAAGTCAACATAGATACTGATCTTCGGCTGGCCTCCACCGGCACTATCCGGCGCTTTCTGGCAAACAACCCATCAGCCTTCGACCCCCGCGCCTATCTAAAGGAGACTATTGTGGCGATGAGAGATATAGCGGCTGCACGCTATGAGGCCTTTGGTACCGCGGGCAATGCTGGAAAAATAAAACCAAGCGGATTGGACATAATGACGACACGCTATATATCCGGCGAACTGGATCCTAAAATAAATCTGTAAATGTAGTTCAGAATTGATGGTATGTTAGCAGAGACAGATACTGACATTGCAAAATGCTTTGATGTGATGCACGAGTTGCGTCCCCATCTGGTAAGAGATGACTTTGTTGCAACGGTGCGTAAGATGCAAAAGGAGGGCTTTAAATTAGCCTTTCTGGAGGTGGAAAATAAGATAGTCGCGGTTGCTGGCTATCGGATCTACACAAATTTGCATTTGGGAAAACACTGCTATGTCGACGATTTGGTCACCGCTTCAGAGTACAGATCTAAGGGCTATGGTAATCAATTACTCACCTGGGTGCGCAATCAGGCAATTGAGGCAGGTTGCAATGTGCTACATCTGGATTCTGCCACCCATCGCGAGCGAGCACATAAATTTTATTTTCAGCGAGATTTCTCTATCACCAGCTTCCATTTTACTGAGGAGTTGGATTAATGTTCTGGGCGCTATTGCTCATTAACATCCTGTGTATTGTCCTGTGCTATCAGATAGCCCAAAAGCGCCAGTCAAATGCCGGCTTCTGGGCAGTAATGGGACTGCTGTTCGGACCCGTTGCGCTCCCCTTTGTATTTTTCTCAATGCCAAAAACCACAGACGGAAATAAAGCCTAATGAGAGATGATACAATGTCCGGTGAGACTCACTTAAAAACATTACTCAGCAATCTGTCACCGGTTCTACTAGACAATGTATTTGTTTTCTGTGCCTTCGCTGAGGCTAGTTACGGGGATTATGTAAAGACCAATCCGAAGGCTTGTATTGTGGAGAATGAGGGCATGACGTTAGTCATTGAAAAGTCAGTTGCCGATAGCCATGGATTTAACTACAGTGGCGAATTTAGTTGTATCAGTCTAGAGGTTCATTCCAGTCTTGAGGCTGTAGGCTTAACGGCAGTTATCTCTGGCGTGTTAGCCACCCATGAAATCAGTGTCAATATGATCGCTGGTTACCATCATGATCATTTGTTTGTACCCGTCGCTAATGCCCCTTTGGCCATGAATTTATTGAGCAATTTAGATCACCTCTAATGCTGTGGTGCTCTTGAAATCATTGACTGAGCAAAGGGGCAATTTTTGTATTCCGCCAGTTGCTTAATCCCAAATTACCTTGTAATTTCTAACAAAATATTAAGTATCCTTCGCTTTAAATCTTCATTGTTGTTGATTGCAAGATATCCTATTTGCTGGTTATTTTCAAAAGCCCTACTTAACCAAAAATTCTGCATAAATGGTACTATGTGTTCCCTTATTTGCGAGGTTGAATTAGGTAGATGTTCTAGTAATTTAGCTATGACTAGCAAGACCATAAGTTGGCGTCTTGTTAGCGGTGTATCGCGAGTATGCAAGCCATAATGTTCGGTGAAGTGGTCCAATAACCAAGCTAGCTCCAAAGGAGTTCTGTCATTCTCCAGCATGACAAACCCCATAATTATGGCCATTGCCATACGGTAATAAGCAAAAATACTCGCAGCGGTGGTTAACGGATAGAAATCTGGGTTATCTAACTCTTGGTCAAATATATTTAATATTCCC
>CAXEWB010000172.1:0-2117 GCA_963999835.1 uncultured Cellvibrionales bacterium
GCATTGCCCACTGCATGCATCAAATGGGTCTTACCAAGCCCAACGCCACCATAGATAAACAGTGGGTTATATGAGCCGCCGGGATTCTCTGCCACCTGCTGCGCGGCAGCAAAGGCAAGTTGATTGGACTTCCCCTCGACAAAGCTGTCAAAGGTAAAATCTTCATTGAGGTTAGTTTTTAGGCTAGTCTCTGCAGCCGATCGCGGTAGTGCAGGTGATGTTGTCAAGTCAATCTGAGAGCTTTCGTGACGACGCGGGTCTTGGGAGACTCTAAGTTCAGCAGAGTCCGAATCAGAATAAGACTGATATTGGGCAGGCAAGGGTGGTGTGGCAGAAATATTTAGCACCACGTCATTGCCACTCAACTGATAGAAAAGTTCTTCAATACGACTGAGGAATTTGTTTTTAACCCAATCTTCAACGAACCGATTTGGCGCGACTAGTTGAACTACATCGTCTTGCGACGAAGCACCGTAGCGACCCTCCAAATATCTAATGGTTAAGGGCCTAATCCAAGTGTTGTATTGCTGTTCAGGGAGCTCATTCTGTAACTGGCTTTGGCATTGGGACCAAACCGACTCAGGCGCATCAAAACCCATGTGTAATACCTTATTTTTCTCTCTCTTGGTCAATAAATTGACGCCCTTATAAGCACTAGCAATATCGCCAAATTTACCAAAATGTACGCTGTATAGTTGTTTTTATTTTCGGAAGGTTAGCATTAACCCCACAGCTACCTAGTCTATACCCTGCAAAAAAAACTATCCACACAAGAAAAAAATAGCAAAAAATAAACAAATTATAAAAACGCATAAAAAACAGCATGTTATATAATTTCAAGGTTTTTTTTATCAACAGCCAGTGTTGTATTTTTTGATCATAAAATGATCAAGTCGTGTGGAAAAGCTGTTTATATACAGTATAAAACCAGTGTTTATATGCTTTTAAGGTCGAAACTTCGCGGGCAAACAGAGTGTTTAATTTATGATGGTGACCAAAAGCTACTAAATAGTCACTTTCCAATGCAAAAAGACGAGAAGATTCGCCCCAAAAGATCATCTGATGAGAACTCTCCGGTGATCTCTGATAGTTGGCGCTGGGCTTGTCGCAAGTCATCCGCTAGCAATTCCCCGGCACCAGAATTCTCGAGCTGGTTCAGCCCCGCATTGACGAATTTCAATGCTTTTCTGATAGCGTCTAGGTGACGGCGCCGCGCGGAGAAAACGCCCTCTGATGATTGATTGAAACCCACACTTCTCAGCAGTTCAGTTTTTAATATATCTAACCCCTGTCCCGTTTTGGCAGATAACGGGATAATTCTACTATCAGGAGGATGAACGCCATTTTCTATCTCACACAGATCAATTTTATTTAGCAGTGTGATAATTGTCTGATTACTGTTAGGAAAGCGCTCATAATACTCAGGCCAGAGGGTCTTTATATCGTACGTCTCAGCAACGGTGGTATCAACGACATACAAAATGGCATCGGCATTTTCAATCTCTAGCCAAGCCCTTTGCATACCCTCTAGCTCAATTTCATCATCAGTCTCGCGCAGACCCGCTGTATCGACAAAATTCAAGGGCACCCCATCCAGTGTAATTTTTTCGCGCAATACATCTCGAGTAGTTCCAGGTACTGGTGTGACTATAGCTGAGTCCTTTCCTGCAAGAGCGTTGAGAAGGCTAGATTTTCCCACATTCGGCCTGCCCGCCAAGACAACTTTTATACCATCCCGCAATAGCGCGCCCTGATGCGCACGGTCATGAATCTCTAACAAATCCTCAGCGAGGGTTTGTAAATTTACTCTCAGTTGTTGGTCCGCTAAAAAGTCAATTTCCTCCTCAGGAAAATCAATTGCCGCCTCTACAAAGATACGCACCTCTATCATTTTCTCTACAAGAGCATGGATAAGCGCTGAAAACTCACCTTGCAAGGAGCGCATCGCAGATCGTGCTGACTGAGCGGAAGCAGCATCAATCAAATCAGCGATGGCCTCTGCCTGAGCAAGGTCTAGCTTGTCGTTGAGAAAGGCCCTCTCACTAAATTCCCCGGGACGAGCCAATCTGGCCCCACATTCAACACAGCGCCGGATTAATGAATCCAGCACTACCGGA